>NZ_CP042465.1:0-115206 GCF_015074785.1 Segatella copri | reverse complement strand
AATCTGCTTTTTTTTCTTCTATGGTCATAACTTAAGTTTTGTTTCGACTCCCCTGTCCCCCTCTGGCGAAGAGGGGGTCCTTACCCTATACCCAAGCCCTAAATCCCTACCATAGGGATTAGGGATGTAACCGCCCTCCGGTGCTCGGAACCGCTACGCTATAAGGTTGGCGGGGCATCAAAGCCCTCGCCATGGTTGTGCGGGATGGGACCGCTTTGCTATAACTTACTATAACATTTTACTCAGATAACTCATATTAGTGGGCTACCAGCCAAAAATGTCACTATGTGTACCTGTATCGGTTAAAGCAAGACTCTTCATTAATTCATCCAAATCATTAGTAGCAAAGAGTTTTTCATTCTTTGCTGCTTCTAATGCCTTGTCTAATCTACAAGCCTTAGGGGCTTTTTGCTTTTTGGCAACCCACCCGAATTTCTTAATCAATGATTTGAAAAGAGAAATATCGGTTGCAGGGACATATAATGTATATGTAGCTGTATTCATAATTGTATCTCCTTTTTTAGGTGCAAAGATAAGGGTTTTCCGTGAAACTTCAAGAATGTATACCAACGGTTCCATTTTTATGCAACAAGAGCATTCTACAACTTAATCTTCTTCTACGACTTCGAGTAAATTTCTACTTATCGTAAGCGTTGCACCACTGATATACTTGATTTCGCTGCCGATGACGGCTTTCTTGCCATTATAGCTCTGTACGTATGCTTCCGCACCTTTCATGCTGCCTGCTACCACTCGCACTTTGATTCCTTTCTTCAAAGGAACAGGGGCAGCAGTGACAGGCTCTTCATCATTCTCTACAAAATATCGATAGTTGGCAACAACCTGGTCGGGAATTTGATATATTTTCCTTTGACCTGGCATCGTCAGCATCTTATACACATCCGAACGGAATCGGATTTTGTCAAGTTGTCTCGGAGAAACATTGCAAAAGATAAAGGTGGAAAGAAATAGCTTTTCTTTCACTTTTCGCTTATTGGACCGTTTGTCTATATAAACTACTTTTACCTTGGGAATCCAGTAATCAAACCAAACATGATTGTGATTAAGATTGATTCGTATAGAATCAGCTATTCTCGTTTCACAATTCACTCTCACTACAGCCACATACCATCCTGCATCAGCAGGTTTTTCAAGCCCTTCATTAGGCTTTTCCGGAACCTTTTTCTTAGCGTTTTGTTCACTTTTTGCCACGGCTTCGCCGTCGTCCCCTGCAATAGTGGACGTTACCTGTGAGTGTATATTTGTCTCTTTCATCATGCGAATCAAGTTCGTTATTTGATGTCGTTCATCTGAATCTCTACATAAGAGACACAGAAACTCTTTGCAAATATAAGATAATTGTTGGAAACTAGCAAATTATGCGTGTTAAAAAATTAATATCATTCTACGAAATTCTACATTATTTCAGCATTCTTTTCGTACACAATCTTCTAAGTCGTTGATTGAAAGAATGTTTTCCGGTTTTCTGTATCTCTCATGTAAAGATTTGGGAAAAATCTGTGAGCATCTGTGAAATCTGTGGGAAAAACAAAAAAGCCTCAGAAATCTTTCGAAATCTGAGGCTCTTGATAAAAGGAGGCGGCTACCTACTCTCCCGCATTGCATTGCAGTACCATCGGCGCAAGTGAGCTTAACTTCTCTGTTCGGAATGGGAAGAGGTGGGACCTCACCGCAATAACCACCTGATAATGGGTTATGACGTATTTGCACACAAGCAAACGTATAAGTAATGTTGAATGTTGATTGTTGAATGTTGAATTACAACTTTCAGCACCATTCAGACTGTACATACAGTTGAAACTATGAACTTATTTAAAGAAAGTGTTCGGGCAATTAGTAATGCTCGGCTTTGACATCGCTGTCTTTACACCTGCATCCTATCAACGTCATCGTCTCTGACGACCCTCAATGGAGTTCTCATCTTGCGGCTGGCTTCGCACTTAGATGCTTTCAGCGCTTATCCAATCCAGACTCAGATACCCAGCGGTGCGCCTGGCGGCACAACTGGTAAACCGGAGGTCTGTCCATCACGGTCCTCTCGTACTAGTGACGGCACCACTCAAAACTCCCACGCCCACGATAGATAGAGACCGAACTGTCTCACGACGTTCTGAACCCAGCTCGCGTGCCACTTTAATGGGCGAACAGCCCAACCCTTGGGACCTTCTCCAGCCCCAGGATGTGACGAGCCGACATCGAGGTGCCAAACCACCCCGTCGATATGAGCTCTTGGGGGGGATCAGCCTGTTATCCCCGGAGTACCTTTTATCCTTTGAGCGACGGAGTTTCCATACACATCCGCCGGATCACTATGCCCCAGTTTCCTGCCTGCTCGGCATGTCTGCCTCCCAGTCAAGCGCCCTTATGCCATTGCACTCTTTGAGGTCGGTTACCAATCGACCCGAGGGCACCTTTGGAAGCCTCCGTTACGCTTTTGGAGGCGACCACCCCAGTCAAACTACCCACCAAGCAGTGTCCTCGCACTAGCGAGTTAGACCTCAGACAGCCAAAGGGCCGTATTTCAAGGATGGCTCCACGAAAGCTGGCGCTCCCGCTTCAAAGCCTCCGGCCTATCCTACACATCGGATGACCAAGGTCAATGCTAAGCTGTAGTAAAGGTTCACGGGGTCTTTTCGTCCCATCGCGGGTAATCGGCATCTTCACCGATACTACAATTTCACTGAGCTCATGGTTGAGACAGCGTCCGGATCATTACACCATTCGTGCAGGTCGGAACTTACCCGACAAGGAATTTCGCTACCTTAGGACCGTTATAGTTACGGCCGCCGTTTACCGGGGCTTCAATTCAATGCTTCCCATTGCTGGTGACATCTCCTCTTAACCTTCCGGCACCGGGCAGGTGTCAGGCTGTATACGTCATCTTTCGAGTTTGCACAGCCCTGTGTTTTTGTTAAACAGTTGCCTGGACCTATTCTCTGCGCCTCGCTCATCACGAGGACCCTTTATCCCGAAGTTACAGGGTCAATTTGCCTAGTTCCTTAACCATGAATCTCTCAACGCCTTAGTATGTTCTACCCGACCACGTGTGTCCGTTTGCGGTACGGGTGCCGCATGGGTTAAGCTTAGCGGATTTTCTCGGGAGTATGATTACCCACACTATCAGATTCCTCCGAGGAGGACTCCGTACTGTCAGGTTCAGCTCGGAGAGTGGATTTGCCTGCTCTCCTCAACACCTACACCCTTCAACGGGGACTTCCGTCGCCCCGCGGTGGTTTCACTGCTCCGTCTCCACATCGCCCCATGCGGCAGTGACGGAATATTAACCGTCTCTGCCATCGCCATCGCCGTTCGGCTTAGACTTAGGACCCGACTGACCCCGGGCTGATTGGCATTGCCCGGGAAACCTTGGTCTTACAGCGGGAGGGAATCTAACCCTCCTTATCGTTACTTATTCCTACATTTGCTTTACTCACCGCTCCAGGATAACTTACGTACACCATTCGACGCTGTGAGTATGCTCCCCTACCGATACTTTTATAATTGCTATCCCGCGCCTTCGGTGTCTGCCTTATACCCGATTATTATCCATGCCCGGACCCTCGACTAGTGAGCTGTTACGCACTCTTTGAATGAATGGCTGCTTCCAAGCCAACATCCTAGCTGTCATAGGGACCAGACTTCGTTAGACTAACTCAGGCAGAACTCCGGGACCTTAGACGGCGGTCTGGATTCTTCTCCTCTCGGGGACGGACCTTAGCACCCGCCCCCTTACTGCCGGACTGCAAACCGTGAGCATTCGGAGTTCGTCAGGACTCGATAGGCGGTGAAGCCCTCTTGTCCTATCGGTCGCTCTACCTCTCACGGTGACCATCCGACGCGGCACCTAAATGCCTTTCGGGGAGTACGAGCTATCTCCAAGTTTGATTGGCCTTTCACTCCTACACTCGGCTCATCCAGAAGCTTTTCAACGCTTATTGGTGCGGACCTCCATCCCGTGTTACCGGGACTTCATCCTGGCCAAGTGTAGATCACTTGGTTTCGCGTCTACCCCCACTGACTGTGCGCCCTGTTCAGGCTCGCTTTCACTGCGGCTACGTGTCTCATGACACTCAACCTCGCCAGTGACGGTAACTCGTAGGATCATTATGCAAAAGGCACGCCGTCACATCTTGCGATGCTCCGACCGCTTGTAGGCGTATGGTTTCAGGAACTATTTCACTCCCCTGCTCGGGGTTCTTTTCACCTTTCCTTCACAGTACTCGTTCGCTATCGGTCTCACGGGAGTATTTAGCCTTACCGGATGGTCCCGGCAGATTCGCGCAGGATTCCTCGTGTCCCGCGTTACTCAGGATACCGCTATGCCTGATCTGGCTTCGTGTACAGGATTATCACCTTCTGTGATGTAACTTTCCAGATACTTCCACTCACCATTTCAGTACAATGTCGCGGTCCTACAACCCCAGCCACGCCTTGCGACGCCACTGGTTTGGGCAGTTCCCCGTTCGCTCGCCACTACTGGGGGAATCATTCATTTATTTTCTCTTCCTGCAGGTACTAAGATGTTTCAGTTCCCTGCGTTAGCTCTAACACTTAAGTGCTAGTAACCGTCCTTCAGACGGCTAGGTTGTCCCATTCGGAAATCTTCGGATCAAGGGTTATTTGCACCTACCCGAAGCTTATCGCAGCTTATCACGTCCTTCATCGCCTCCGTGAGCCTAGGCATCCGCCATACGCCCTTTCTTACTTTCTTTACGACTGTATTTGTTATCTCGTTTATCATTGCTGATTACTCGACAACGAATAAGTAGCTCATACTTTCAGCTGTATTCTAACAAAGTGAAATCTCATCTTGCGATTTGATTTACTTTAGTCTGAACTAAAGTTCATTACTTACAGTTTTGCTTGTGTCAATATGTCAAAGATCTTTTAAAGGTAAAAGGGTAAAAAGGTAAAAAAGTAAAATACTTCATACCGGCCTTTTCCTTTGGAGTGGAGATTGTGGAGTTGAACCATTTTGTTTGAGCCATCCCTATATATTATATAATGTATAAGGAATCCCAGTCTCCTGTATTTGATTAAACAGATGGTGCGTACAAGAAGAGAAGCGAACTTTTAAGTCATGTTCCTAAAATCTTCATAGGAAATTCGTCTCTCCAGAAAGGAGGTGTTCCAGCCGCACCTTCCGGTACGGCTACCTTGTTACGACTTAGCCCCAATTACCAGTTTCGCCCTAGGCCGCTCCTTACGGTCACGGACTTTAGGCGCCCCCGGCTTTCATGGCTTGACGGGCGGTGTGTACAAGGCCCGGGAACGTATTCACCGCGCCATGGCTGATGCGCGATTACTAGCGAATCCAGCTTCGTGGGGTCGGGTTGCAGACCCCAGTCCGAACTGAGACAGGCTTTAGGGATTTGATCCATTTTGCAAGGGACCGTCTCTCTGTACCTGCCATTGTAACACGTGTGTAGCCCCGGACGTAAGGGCCGTGCTGATTTGACGTCATCCCCACCTTCCTCACACCTTACGGTGGCAGTGTCCCCAGAGTGCCCAGCTTGACCTGATGGCAACTAAGGAGAGGGGTTGCGCTCGTTATGGCACTTAAGCCGACACCTCACGGCACGAGCTGACGACAACCATGCAGCACCTTCACAGAGGCCCCGAAGGGCGTCATTGTCTCCAAATCCTTCCTCTGCAATTCAAGCCCGGGTAAGGTTCCTCGCGTATCATCGAATTAAACCACATGTTCCTCCGCTTGTGCGGGCCCCCGTCAATTCCTTTGAGTTTCACCGTTGCCGGCGTACTCCCCAGGTGGGATGCTTAATGCTTTCGCTTGGCCGCTGACCTATTCAGACCAACAGCGGGCATCCATCGTTTACCGTGCGGACTACCAGGGTATCTAATCCTGTTCGATACCCGCACTTTCGAGCTTCAGCGTCAGTTGCGCTCCAGTGAGCTGCCTTCGCAATCGGAGTTCTTCGTGATATCTAAGCATTTCACCGCTACACCACGAATTCCGCCCACTTTGTGCGTACTCAAGGAAACCAGTTCGCGCTGCAGTGCAGACGTTGAGCGTCTACATTTCACAACACGCTTAATCTCCGGCCTACGCTCCCTTTAAACCCAATAAATCCGGATAACGCCCGGACCTTCCGTATTACCGCGGCTGCTGGCACGGAATTAGCCGGTCCTTATTCATAAGGTACATGCAAAAAGCCTCACGAGACTCACTTTATTCCCTTATAAAAGCAGTTTACAACCCATAGGGCCGTCATCCTGCACGCTACTTGGCTGGTTCAGGCTCTCGCCCATTGACCAATATTCCTCACTGCTGCCTCCCGTAGGAGTTTGGACCGTGTCTCAGTTCCAATGTGGGGGACCTTCCTCTCAGAACCCCTACTGATCGTCGCCTTGGTGGGCCGTTACCCCGCCAACAAGCTAATCAGACGCATCCCCATCCATCACCGATAAATCTTTAATCTCTTTCAGATGTCTTCTAGAGATATCATTGGGTATTAGTCTTACTTTCGCAAGGTTATCCCCAAGTGGTGGGCAGGTTGGATACGCGTTACTCACCCGTGCGCCGGTCGACGCCCATCAAAAGCAAGCTTTCGATGTCGTTTCCCCTCGACTTGCATGTGTTAAGCCTGTAGCTAGCGTTCATCCTGAGCCAGGATCAAACTCTCCATTGTAAAGTATCCTCTACATTTTTGTCACGACTCGGAAATAAAAGCAAGCTTTCATTTCTCTCGCTGCTCCAAAAATTGTAAAATATCATTTTTACCCAACCTTGCGGCTTGGTTTGTTTGTTGTCTGTACTTAGGACGAATATCCTTTTCGTTTATTGAAGCTTAGTAAACCTGACTTGTCAATTTCTTGACGGTTCGTTTCTTTTACCCAGTCAACTTTCTTATTTCTAAGAAGTTAACCGCTTCTTGTACTACTTGTCTGTTTGTGTAAAATCTTTCAAAGAACTCTTTCTTTAATCGCTAAGAGAAACCGTATTTCTCAAAAGCGAGTGCAAAAGTACTAACTATTTTCGAAACAGCCAAATCTTTTCGCAAAAAAGTTGAGATTTCAGTGCGTTTTTAACACTTATAAAGATTTTAGCATGGCGATTTATTGTGTATACCTTATTATATATATGCATGCGTGCGCTCTCGTGCATATACGCTTGAGCGCGCACATGATTTAATTATGGTATAACTCAAATCATGCTTAGTTTTAGACAAAAATAGAAACAGAAAGATGAATTTTCCTCCGATATTTTTTGTCTATTCACATATTTATATTACTTTTGCAGCAGAATTACATAAGAAGCATTAAAACAAGAACAAGCATCATGAAAAGATTTACGATTATCATTTCTTTCATTATGCTCACCTTCATGCCGCTCATGGCACAGGTGAAGCAGACCGTTGCCGTTCTCGGTGACTCGTATTCCACTTTCGAGGGGTTCATTCCTAAGGGTTATGCCACCTGGTACTCACCTACTACTCCACCAGAAACTACAGATGTAAACAAGGTTGAGCAAACCTGGTGGTGGCAAGTTATCAAGGAAGGAGGCTATAAAATGGGAAATATCAATTCTTATTCTGGTGCTACCATCTGCAACACTGGCTATCGTGACGAAGATTATACCGACCGTTCTTTCATCACCCGCAGTTCTCTTCTTGGCAATCCGGATATCATCCTGATTTGCGGTGCTACGAATGACAACTGGGCTGATGCCCCGCTCGGCAACTATCAGTATAGCGACTGGAAGCGCGCAGATTTGTATTGTTTCCGCCCAGCCATGGCCAAGCTGCTTTCTGATATACGACAGCATTATCCTAATGTAGAGGTATATTTCATCTTAAATTCTGAACTCAAAGATGTAATCAATGAGTCAGTTAAAAAGATCTGCAACAAATATCAGGTTCCTGTCATTGCTCTTCATGATATTGACAAGAAAAATGGTCACCCTACAATCAAGGGAATGAAAAGTATTGCAGACCAGGTTCTGAAGGTTATAAAAAAGTAAAGAAAATAAGAAGTTTTAAATAGATAAATGATAGATTCAATACAAAACATTTTAGTTCAGGTTAGCGATTTCCTTTGGTCGTATATCATCATCACCGTCTTGATATGCTGTGCCCTGTTTTTCACTTGGCGTACCCGTTTCGTCCAGTTCCGCCTAATCAGAGAGATGATCAGGCTGCTGATTCATCCCGACAAGGTACAACCGGAAGAAATAGGACACGATGAACTGTCGATGGAGGTGAAAGTGGATGGCGAAATGAAACACATTTCTTCCTTCCAGGCATTCGTGGTAGCATTGGCTAGCCGTATTGGCACCGGTAATCTTGCCGGTGTGGCTACTGCTGTCAGCATCGGTGGACCGGGAGCAGTATTCTGGATGTGGATGCTGGCTTTGCTGGGTTCTGCATCCGCTTTCATAGAATCAACTCTCGCCCAACTTTACAAGCGGAAAGGCAAAACATCTTTCTATGGCGGACCGGCCTATTATATGAAGTATGGTTTGGGAAAGGGATGGATGGGTATTCTTTTTGCCGTGCTGATGATCATTACCTTCGGCTTTGCCTATAATTCAGTGCAGAGCAATACTATCTGTCTGGCATGGCAGAAGGCTTTTGGCATAGAACCTGCCACCATGGGAATTGCCCTCACTGTACTCACCCTGCTCATCATCTTCGGTGGTATCCATAGAGTGGCTAAGTTCTCTTCTACCGTGGTTCCTGTGATGGCTGTCATTTATCTTCTGATAGCTGTAGGTGTTGTTGTTTGGAATATCACCAGTCTTCCAAAGGTTCTGCTTACCATTATTGAGAATGCCTTCGGATTCAATCAGGCTGCTGGCGGAGTTCTTGGCGTTACTGTGATACAGGGTATCAAGCGAGGTCTGTTCAGTAATGAGGCAGGTGAAGGTAGTGCACCGAATGCAGCTGCGGTAGCTACAGTCAGTCATCCTGTAAAACAGGGATTGATACAGGCTCTGGGTGTTTTTACAGATACGCTGGTCGTATGTTCCTGCACCGCATTCATTATCCTGGTGAGCGGTGTGGATCTTACTGCTTCAAATGGTATTCAACTCACCCAGGATGCCCTGACCCACGAAATCGGAAGCATCGGCAATCCGTTTGTTGCGGTAATGATATGGCTGTTTGCCTTTAGCAGCATCATCGGCAATTATTATTATGGAGAAACCAATGTGAGATATATCAGGGACTCCAAGCTGGGTGTATTTGTCTATCGTCTTGCTGTAGCAGCAATGGTGATGGTCGGAGCGGTAGTATCTCTGGATTTTGCATGGAGTTTTGCAGATATCACGATGGCTCTTCTCACCCTCTGCAATCTCGTAGCCATCGTCCTGCTTTCCCGTCAGGCCGTCTTCCTGTTGAAAGACTATCGCCAACAGAAGAAGGAAGGTAAGAATCCTGTATTCACCAAGGATAAGATGCCAGAGATTGCTGATAAACTGGAGGCATGGTAAAGTTACAATGATGGATTTTCATTTCGCGAAAATCTATCCTTCATACAAGTCATCAACAAAATTCCCCGATACGAATCCTGCAAGAATACAGAGGATTCATATCGGGGATTTTTTATGCACTAAACTATTTTATTTCTTATAGTAATCGTATAAGAAAGCATCAAGATAAGCACCACGCATGTTGGTCTTATAGAAATTGCCATCCTTATCTAAGATGAGACAGGCTGGAATACCATTGATGCCATACTCGCCCATCACCATACCGCCAAAACCTTCAGGATTGCGAACCTGTGTCCAGGTCATTCCTTCCTTGGCCATTGCCTTTTTCCAGTCGGCATCTCTCTCATCTACGGAAATACTGATGATGTTGAAATCCTTGTATTTCTCGTGTACCTTCTTGAGATGTGGAATCTCCTGACGGCATGGACGACACCAGGAAGCCCAGAACTCCAACATGGTGTATTCACCCTTCTTGATAAGTGAAGAAAGCTTCACCTGCTTGCCTTCAGGAGTAACAACGGTACCATCGATATAATGGTTGCCGATAGCAGTATGCTTTGCCATCTCTGCCTGCATCTGCAGCATCGGATATTGTGCAGAAGAACTCCAGTCATTCTTCAACCAGCCCATCATCTCGTCAATCTGCTGAGAGGTATATGGGGTTGGTAAAGAAGAGAAACTCTCGAGAAGCAAGTCGAAGGCTACCAGAGAAGTGGTATGCTGCTGAATAAACAGACTGGTCTGATGGCGCATTTTCTCCTGCAACTTGATGGCTTCCTTGGCAAGGGCTACACGCTGTGCCAAATCGGTAGTCTGGTTGATACTATCATCCATCTTGTGCATTTTGTCCTGAATAGGTGACATCAGTTCAAGATAAGCCTGATAAATATCCTGAGTGGTAGAACCCTTTACAACAGGCTCTATCATACTCATATCACGCTCTGCAGGAAAACCGGTAAGGTCTACATCGTAGGTCATCGGCTTATTCTCTACATAGACTCTTGTTGAGAATATTTTCTGATAGTCAGGCTCAGCTGTACCAGGCTTGTTCATATCAATAACCATCTGATACTGCTCAGGCTGGTTAACTACCCCCTTGAGGGTGAACTCACCATTCTTGATTGTAACGCTATCCAGATTGGTAACACCTTCCAATCCATACTTCTGCAACATGACAGAACAGCCGTCCACGTTACCTTTAACCTTACCTTTCATCTCAAAATTCTGCGCACTGGCAGCCATTGCAAGTACAAGACCGGCAAGTGTCATCATGCAAGTTTTCATTTTCATCTTATTCATTTTTTCTCGATATTATTTATTATATAATGTTTATTGATTCACATATTCCGGATTCTGAACCAGAAGATTATTGGCTCCCATAGATGCCTTTGGTATAGGAAGAAGATATCGGCGGAAGCTAGGAAGTTCTGCTTTCTCATCTTCTGTCCAACTCTCGAAACCACCCTGACGGTTATAACGGCAAAGATCGAACCATTCTTCCAGATTTTCGTTACTCATATCACACAACTTATGCTTGAGAATTTCACCCAGAAGATCACTGTCGGCAATAGCGTTCACATCGTCCTCAGTATATCCGGCACGTTCGATGACAGTAGCCAAGAGCGTACGAGCCTTAGCATACTGACCCTGACGAGCCTCTGCTTCGGCAGCGATATAATAGACTTCTGCAAGGCGCATGAAATAATAGGAATCTTCGAACATAAACTCAGGAGTCAACTTGCTGTACTTGGCAATTCCAGTCATGCCTTCACCCTTGTATGCCCAAGTATAAAGAGGATCGTAGGAAGCTGCATCATCTTCACCTGGAGGGAATGGGAAATCGCCACCATCACCACCAGGGATAACGATACCGCAATCATCTCCATCACCAGGCAATACAACATCACCGCCTTCACCTGGATCAGGAACTACTACATCCCCACCCTCTCCCGGATCTGGAACAACGATATCACCACCTGTTTCATCATCAGGAACCAAATCATCAGCCACCTTTTTAAGGAGTGATCCTGGAGAGAAGGCAAACCAAGAAGCATCCATCAATTCATTCGGATTAGCAGTATAAGGGGCGAAAAGCATCTCCTTGGAATTGAACTGTTCTGTAAAGATATTAGCATAGTCTCTCTCCAGTTCATATCCTGCTGCTTCAGCCTCATTAATCACTTCTTCAGATAATCTTGCTGCCTCCGGATAGTTATCCTGAGCAAAATACATCTTTGCCTTCAAAGCCTTGGCAAAAAGACTGCTCATGTGATAATGGTCTGCCGGATGCTGTTCGCAATGGGCGATGGCATAATCGAGATCTTCAGAAATCAGCTTGTAAGTTTCAGCTACAGAAGAACGCTGACGAACCTGGTTATCTCTTACCAACTCATCCTTGAAGAGACAGACTCCGTATTGGGAATCCTGCTTCCAGTATTCTCCGAAACATTTCAGGAGAGTGAGATAAGCCAAAGCACGCTGGCAACGAGCCTCTGCAATCATCTCCGTACGTTTCTCCTCGCTCAGTCCTGGTATATTCTTGTTGATATGTACCAGGAAGGTATTGGCCGCATTGATTACATTGTAATAGGCGGTATAAGCCGTCTCCACATTACTGTTATTGGTCTCGATATTCTCGGCAACAAACTCATCCGCCCCCATCACCATCGCCTGAGTCTGGGTATGCGCCATAGAGGCAATACCATATCTCAAGTAAGATACACCTGTACTGCGCCAGGAAGCGTAAACACCATTGAGAGCAGTCTGAGCAGATGCGGCATCGGTAATATAATTCAAATCGGTTACCACATGGTCTGGTTCCATATCATCGATACTGCCTATCAAGTCGCACGATGTGAATGTGAGCGCTGATACAGATAGTAACGCCAGAAATTGATATCTTATATGTTTCATAATCTTCGTTTCTTTGAATGAGTTAGAATTGCAATTTGAGACCGAATGAGAACGAACGGCTCATTGGATATACATCCTTGGTCTCGGTTGTCTTGGTAAAAGCATTTGTGGCTGCCATATCTGGATCCAAACCTGGCCAATCGGTAATGGTAAAGAGGTTGGTAGCGGTAAAGAACACCGATGCACCACTCACATGCAAGCGCTCTAACCATGCTGGCTCAAAGGTATAAGAGAGCGTGATGTTGCGCAAACGGAAGTATGAGTTGGAATATACATAGCGGTCGTTGGCCTGTGTGTTGGTATCGGCACTAGGCATCCACATCAACTTAGCATACTTGGCATCGGTGCGATCCGGTGTCCAGGTGTTGCCATACATCTCGCGCAAGATACTCATACCGAGGGCTCCACTAGCAGATTCATGCATCGTGCTGTAGTAGGCATCACCACCTAACTGATACTGGAAGAGCATAGAGAGCGTGAAGTTCTTATATGACAAGGTATTTGACCATCCACCGAATACCTTTGGCTCTGGGTTAGCAATCGCCGTACGGTCGGCCTCTGAAATATAGCCATCACCATTGGTATCTGCAAACATGTAGTCACCTACAGCAGCTCTATTCTGATAGAAACCATATCCCTTGGCCATACAGGGCAGACGCATTAAATATTTTATTCGTTAACATCTGCGTTGTGCAGTTGTAACTTACTGAATATTAACATTATATATTTGTATATATGAAATATTTTTTGTACCTTTGTAAAGAAATAATTAACAAATAAAAGGTACAAAATGAGCATTATTAAGTTATCTAAACAAATAGCCGACCCACGAGTTGCGGGTCGAACTGTCCATAAAATGGAACATATCATTTACATTACAATCGCTGCGGTAATTGCAGGAGCTCAATCTTGGAACGAAATTGCAGAGTTTGGAAAAAGTAAGTTAGACTTCTTCAAAAAGCGTTTGCAGGGGTTGGAGACTATTCCAAGCCATGACACCTTCAATCGTTTCTTTTCTATCTTTGATCCAAAAGGATTTGAAGAGATCTTCAGAAACTGGGTTAGAGAAATTGTAGGGGAAGTCAAAGGTGTTGTTGCCATTGATGGCAAGCTTATGCGTGGATCAAGCAAGTGTGATGCCGAGCACACTATTGGTCAAGCTGACTTCCGCACATGGATCGTATCTGCTTGGTCAGCAGACAACAGCATATCACTTGGGCAAGAGAAAGTCGGTGAAAAAACAAATGAAATCACGGTCGTTCCCAAGTTGCTTAGTGCTATAGACGTGTCAAATGCCATTGTGACAATAGATGCTATGGGATGCCAAACTTCTATAACAGAGAAAATCATAGAAGGCAAGGGGGACTATATTATCGCCTTGAAGGAAAATCAGAAGAAAAGTTACGAATTTGCTAAGGACATGATTTACGAGCATGAGTATAGAGGCAATTGTAATGTAGTGACAAAACATTATTCCTTTAATGAGGGACATGGTCGTCAGGAAGAAAGAACCTGCATTGTTGTAAGCTATGGGGACATAATGCAGAGAATGTTTAAGAACAGGTTTGTTGGGTTAAGGTCTGTTGTCGGGATTACCTCAAGAAGATCTGTTGCGACATCTGGTGAAACATCTGAGGAAACAAGATACTATATAACTTCCTTAAGTAATGAAGACCCCGAAAAGATAGCAAGCGCCATTAGGCAACATTGGTCCATAGAAAACAACTTGCATTGGCAATTGGACATTACTTTCAGAGAAGACGAAAGTAAGAAAGTCAAAAATGCAGCGAGGAACTTCTCTACCATAAGCAAAATGGTCCTCTCCATCTTGAAAAATGACAAGACGACCAAGGGAAGTCTCAACCTGAAAAGATTGAAGGCAGGCTGGGATGAAGAGTACCTGTCAAAACTTTTGGAGGGCAGCGCAATTTAATGCGTTTGCCCTGCTTGGCCATAGCCTGTTCATTCAACTTACTAATCTGATCCTGACTCTGATAGATGCCTGCCACTTTATATCCCTTCACGGTTCCCATAGCATGACCTTCCATATAGAGATCCTGGTGCATCATATCGAGGGTTGAACCATTGAGCTTGGTTATCTTATTCCTGTTGGATGAGATACTGAGCATAGTATTATAGGTGAAATCCTTGGTACGAACTACATCACCACCGATAGAGAATTCAAAACCATTGTTGGTAAGATCAAGAATATTGCTGTAATAGGTGCCGATACCAAACTCCAGGGCGATAGGAGCAGGAGCAAGCGCACCATCAGTCTTACGGTGATAGATATCAAAGCTACCTGTCAGGCGACCATTGAATAAAGTAAAGTCGACACCAGCATTATACTCGGTTGTCATCTCCCACTTGATGTTCTTGTTTGGATAAGTAGAAGCAAGGGTGAGTCCGCTCTGTCCGCCATACTGATTACCATTGAAATACTGGATGTAAGAGAAGTCGGATACATTGGTAGAACCTGTCTTACCCCAGCTCAGACGGAGTTTCAGATCATCAATATCTCTTACAGATTCCAGGAAAGGCTCTTGATTGATGCGCCAGGCCAGAGAAACTGCAGGGAAAGTACCGCGCTTGTTACCCGGTCCAAATTTTGATGACTCATCGGAACGAAGACTGAAATCAAGCAGATAACGTGAGATGAAATCATAGCTCAAACGGCCATAGAGGGAATTGAGTCCACTCTTGGAATAAGTCTCGGTTGGCTTATTGACGGTGGTTGCAGAACTGGCATTGTTCAATACATCATCGTTAGGGAAACCACTATAAGCCTGGTCGTGTTCCTTACTCCAATACCTGTCGGCACTATAACCAGCCATCACGTCAAAACGATGAGCTTCGGTAAGCGTGAACTTGTAGTCGGCACGGAAATTGATAGAAGTATTGGTGTTGCGATAGTTGCTCTCAGCCAAGGTTGATGTTGGCTCCATACCAAACTGCTCCGGGAGCGTAATCTTTGGCGAGAAATAACTGTTGCTGAAGATGAATCTGGATATATTGGCATCAGCATGAAGGGTCAATCCCTTAACAGGCTTAATATCAATGTAAGCATTGCCAGAGAACTGATCATTTTCATACTTCGTCTTGCGCTGGAGTTTAGCTACCGCATTGGCATCATTATAGGTATCAGTATAAAGACCGAACTTATCTACACGCTGGAAATTGCCATCCGCATCGCGTACAGCCAAATCCGGACGGGTCATCCATCCATCATTATCATATCCCAAGGCAGGATCGTTGCTTCCACTCTTGCGTGAAGAATAGGTATAATCGAGCACACCTCCCACGGTGATGTATTTGTTGATTTCAGAATCTATAGAGAGTCTTGCACCATATCGCTCCATACGGTCATTAAGTAACAGACCTTCCTGGTTCATTCCGTTGAAAGAGAAAGAATAGTTGGTTTTGTTGCTTCCACCTCTGACAGCCACATTATACTGATGTGTAGGTGCATTCTTGTTGATTACCTCATCTGCCCAGTTGACATTATCCTTGCCATAAAGACTCTCATTAAGACCATTATAGGTATAAAGACCCGTTTCTTCATTGAGCGAAACATTTCCATACTGGTTAAGAATATAATCAAAACCATACATACCTACTATCGAACTGCCGTCATTCATGCCGTCTACCGTATTACGCAGAATCTCGTCCTGCACATTCTTGTATTCAGAAATATTCAATGGCTTATAGTTCTTGATAGGATTACTGAACGAGAATGTGTAGCCGAAATCTACCTTGGTCTTCTCATTGCGCTTTCCGTTCTTGGTCTTGACAATAACGACACCATTGGCACCACGAGAACCATAGATGGCAGTAGCTGCGGCATCTTTCAGCACATCGATACTCTCAATATCGTTTGGTGAGATATTGATGAGCGGATTGATGCCGGTATCCTCCATAAAGGTAGGAACGCCATCAATGACATAAAGAGGCTGGTTGTTGTTACCTTTACCCGATTTAGGATAAGGAGATGTAATACCGCGGATGTTTAACTTGAGAGATGAACCAGGCTCACCATTTGCGGTAGTAGCCAATACGCCCTTTACAGTACCCTGAAGAAGACCATCGAGGGTTGGTGTGGTAGCAGCCAACTTGCTTATCTGTTCCTGACTCACGGTAGAAATAGCGGTAGTTACATTCCTACGGCTCTTGCTGCCGTAACCGATGACAACGAGATCATCCAGCGCAACATGATCCAACTCCAGCATCATGTTTTGCTCTTTTACGCCACGAAATTCAATACTCTTCGATTTGTAACCAATGCTGGAAAATACAATTTTAGGATGCGCCATAGATGGAAATTCCAGTATGTAGTTACCATCAGCATCTGTGATAACGCCATAGCTTGTGCCTTCGATCTGCACCGTGACACCTACCAGAGGATTTCCCTCGGAATCAATCACTCTTCCTTTTATAAAGGTATGACCTTTTTCTTGCACATTTTCAATACCAGCCGCAAAACTGGTATGAACTGGAAGGGCTGCCTGCACAAAGCTGGCTGAAGTTGCTGCCAAGAAAAGCAACAAGCTTTTTTTCTTCTTCATAATAACTGAATGTTAGTTAAACTTCATGTTCATGGCGCAAAAGTATAAAAAATATCTAAAACTGTAGCATCATGTTACAAAATTAACTTATTTTATACACATATTCCTGCATTTTCTCCTATTTTCCTTACATTTTCCCGGTTTTTAAGTCTTTATCTCTAAAAAAATGCTATCAGTAAGCGTTCAAATCAAACAAAGTGTATTCTGTTCTCCGTAATACATTATTTAAAGAGGATCCCATAGCCTTTGTGTTATGGAACCCTCCCCTACTCTACTTAGAGTATCATTTCTTCATATTCCAGTCCGAAGACATCCGCTACGGCCTTGAATACCACCTTTCCATTTACGATATTCAACCCCCTATACAGGGCTTTATCCTCCTTGCAGGCCTTTCGCCAACCCTTATCAGCAAGCGCCAATGCATATTTCAGCGTAGCATTGGTCAAGGCTGTAGTAGAGGTATTCGGCACAGCACCAGGAATATTAGCTACTGCATAATGAACGATTCCATCGACCAAATATGTCGGATCAGAATGTGTGGTTGGATGCGATGTCTCGAAACAGCCACCCTGATCGATTGCTACATCAACAAGTACTGTTCCCGGCTCCATCAATTTCAACATATCTTTCGTGATAAGATGCGGCGCCTTATCGCCTGGTACGAGCACACTACCCACAACGATATCCACATCTCTCAATTCTCTACGAATATTATGCTCGTTGGAATAGAGCGTGTGTACATTGATAGGCAGCTCCATCTCTAACTGACGAAGACGAGGCAAACTGATATCTGTAATCCATACATCAGCTCCCATTCCTGCAGCCATTCTTGCTGCAGCTTCTCCTACGGTTCCGCCGCCCAATACCAAAACCTTGACGCGGTTCACACCAGGTACACCACTCATCAGTTTTCCTTTTCCTCCCTTTGTCTTCTGCAGATAAAAAGCACCATTAATAATGGCCATTCTTCCAGCTACTTCACTCATCGGAATGAGTAAAGGCAAATGGTGATTATCTGTCTCCACAGTCTCATAAGCCAGACAGACAGCACCACTCTTGATCATGGCATCGGTAAGTTCCTTGTCACAGGCAAAATGGAAATAAGTGAATACAAGCTGGTCTTGATGGATAAGTGGATATTCCTCAGCGATAGGCTCTTTCACCTTTACTATCATTTCCGCCTCACGATATACACTCTGAATGTCGGGTAAGATTATGGCTCCTACCTTTTCATACGCTTCATCAGCAAATCCGCTGTTCTCTCCAGCCGTATGCTGAACCATCACTTCGTGACCATGTCGAATGAATTCAGCTACTCCTGCTGGTGTCATTCCAACACGGTTCTCATTATTCTTAATCTCTTTTGGAATACCAATTTTCATGATGTTATAGTTTTAAAGGTTCGACATCCGTTTAACTCTGTAAAGATACTGAAAATATCAATAGGTTGTACGCACTTAGAGGAAAAATTAACATATCTTATATAAACTATTCCTGTTGAATATACGTATTTTAGTTTATTAGGCAATTAGACTAAACTAAAGTTCTAACTTTATATATGATAGATATTCTACAAAAAGAATAATCAAAATGCTGAATTATAAAGTGTTAACATGTTAGGTTTGTAATATACATGTTTATCTCGCCAATCATTAGATTATTATAATTGCTGGCAGTTAGTATATTTGTTTAAACGTAGTTTTGTATTTTCGTTTATCATAACATACGGCTTTACGTATATTAGTTTATTGGTTCTTTTGTTTATATAGCTATACATAAATAAGTTTATTCATATATCAGTATAATCATTTAAAAGTATAATAGTCTATACAAATATATGTTTAATAGATAGTTCATATATAAGTTTAATTAATTTGTCCGTCTATTAGGATATTCATATTTTCGTTTAGTAATACATTCGAAGTGATGCTTATTCTTCATGAAGATTGTTAGAAAAGTATAAAAAAGAGGATATTTACAAAGAAATAAGAAGATAAATTCTTTTATATCAACTATTTTGGCTATTTTTGCAACCAATATTAGAACTAAAGAACATTAGATAATCCAGAAATAAGACTTTTAGTCTTTCAGAACGAAAGAATATAAGTCAATCCGTTTATTCTAATTGCCAGCAATTCTAATATATGTAAATTGTATTAAACAATAACGTGAAAATAAGGAAAAAAGAAATATGAAACATGAACTACAGGAAATTGTTGCAGTCGTGAACAACAAGGGTGGAGTAGGCAAGACGGCTACTGTGCAGTCTCTGGCTTCTGGCATAGTCCGGTTGAATCACAATCTCAGGGTTCTGGTAATAGACTTAGACCCACAATGCAACCTCTCTTCGCTTTTCGGAGTGAGAGATAACGAATATGATAACATATACAACGCCATGTGCAAACAGAGTGGTGTGCCAGTCTACAAATGTAAAAATGGAGTATATGCAGTTCCAGGATCTGCTCAGATGGAAAATATAGAACAACACCTTCCAGGAGGCCCATCACTGAGAGAACAGATGAAGAGCTACACGGTATTACTGGGATGTTTGCAAGACAACGATTGCCATGACATGACAGGAGAAGGACTGAAAAACGTATTTGATGATTTCGACTACATTTTCATCGACTGTCCTCCAGCACTTTCCAAGAACACTTATAATGCTTTGGTTGCAGCGAGCAAGATTTTGATTCCAGTACAGATGGAAGCATTGTCTGTCAAGGGAGTAAGTGAAGTACTCAGCGTAATGGATGAAGTGAAGGAGTTCCACATGAACGATAATTTGGAATTACTTGGACTCCTGCCAGTTATGGTAGATGAACGAACCAAGATTACCAAGCAGTTGAGCAAACTTTTAGGCGAAAAACATGGCGACTTAATTCTGCCTTGCCGTATCCGACGCTCTGTAAAGTTCCTGGAAGCTCAGGCACACGGACAAAGCATATTCGAATATGCACCTTACTCAAGTACAGGTATCGATTACGAAATTGCTATCAAGCGCATGTTCAACATCAAAATCTAATCTTGATAGGGTAGGTTGAAACATGTAATAATAAAACAAAAGAAGATAAACTTATAAAATATAAGAATTATGGCTGTAGCAAAAAGAAATTTAGAAGAAATTGGCGAGTCTCTTGAAAATATGGGTATGAACGACCGACCAAGTTTATTAAACACAGAAATGGCAAAAAGCGAAGAGGATAAAAATATATCTAAAGGTGGTCGCAAGAGAAAAAGTTACTGGACTGCTGAGGAAAGACGCACTAGAACGAGTGTGGCTACATATCTTAACAAGGAAGAACTCCTTCTCCTGAAGATGAAATGCCTCTCAGATGATATCCCACAGGAAAATCTGCTCTACAATATCCTGATGGATTACTTGAAAAAGTAAGCAAACAAAAAGTAGTTATTAAAAGGGTGAAAACCACAAAACTGTTTACCTAAAAAAGCGCTAAGCTTAAAAATAAGGTATAAGTTCCTACAAAAACCACATTTTTGTTTACCAAAAGAATGATAATTATAGATTATTCTTTATAATAAATTATATATTTCTTATTTATTACAGAAAGCATAATAGCTTGATTAATAATGAGTTATGTTTGAAATGGTAAATAGAAAAGTGGTTTTAGGTAAATAGGAATATGGTTTATGGTAAATAGCTTGGTGGTTTCGGGTAAATATTTATGTGGTTTTAAGTAAATAAAAAAGTGGTTTTAGGTAAACAACTTTGTGGTTTATGGTAAACAGAAATGTGGTTTTTATATGAGTGAACCAAAAGGAAACAAGAATCTGGTGTGGATTAACACACCTTTTTCGCTGACAAAATTGGATAAGCAATATACATTATTGCAACAAAACATATTGATGGTTGCAAGTACCCATCTGCAGAAGTATGTTGAAGAGTATTTTACCGAGAAGAGAGTGCTTGGAGATGCACGCTCCGACTATCTTTTCGAGAAAGGAATAGAGCATGCTGTTATGGAGATTCCGCCCATCAAAATAGACATCAAGGATTTTCAGGTATCAACGGAGTTTCATAATTATAAGAATCTGCGTGATACGCTGAAGAACGATATCCTCAACCTGTCGGTGCGTGTAAAGACGGATAGCAAGACAGAGAAGATACAGCACGTATTTTCAAACATCGAGATTCCGACAACGCAGAAAGGCTATACAAAGAGCGATGGTGAGAAAGTAGAACGCATCAAGGGTGAAGTAATACTTGAGATAGATCCAAAACTCACCATGAGCCTTTTTGACATGCGTCAGGGATATATTCATCATATCTCCATGATTGCTAAATATTCCAAGAAGGTGAATACACCTCGACTCTATATATATCTGCTTCGTCAGATGGGACTAGACAAGAGCTTGGATGTTAAGGTTGAGTTTTTGCCGATGAAACAGTATTTGGGTCTGGTAGAACTTGATGAACATGGCAATATTCTGCTTGACGACAAGGGGGAGCCTGTGATGAATAAATATCCTAAATTCTCGCAATTCAGAAAACAGGTACTCGATGTGGTAAGGGAAGATCTCAACAGAATGGCTAGTCGCAGTGAGACAGATATCGTATTTGATGAATTTTCTGAAGAAGACTTTATTTATCGGAACGGAAAGCATAAGGGAGATCCTGAATATGTTATCTTCCATATCAAGCGGACGGATGTAGGTATCAATCATATCGGAGATAAAGATGCAGATATTGCTCGTCGTCTGAATGAAAAAATAAACCGTAATAGGGGAAAGAAAACATCTGATGATGCCACGCAGCAGGGAGATCTTTTTGCGCATGTATATCAGAATCCTGACAAGAAGATAGAAGTAGACACGACTCAAGGTTTTGAGCAATGGAATCAGTTTATTTCGATGGTACAGGATACCAGTCAGCAAGCCCTGTTGGGCAGATGCAAATTCATAGGAATCAAGAATGACAGATTCTGTATTGCTGCTAGTGATGATGATTTTGCTGCTTTGAAAACATCGGGTCTTGAAAGGCTGGCACAAGAATTTTTTGACTGTGTCGGTTCATTCATGCCTGTATTCTATAGAGGCTAAGCAGAACAAGAAAGCAGAAGAGGAAGTAGGGGAGTACCGTACTTCCTCTTTTTGATAGTATGCAAAACCACATTTCTGTTTACCTACTTTTAAGAATGGCTTATCATCAAAACCACAAAACTGTTTACCTGAAATGTCATGTATATAATTCATTCCATTTTGAGGTTATATTAATTATTTACCAAATCCCGTGTTATAATTTGATATGTAATAAGTTATATCATTTTTATATCAGTCTTTTATTCTTAGGTAAACAGTTTTGTGGTTTCTGGTAAACAAAATAGTGGTTTCAGGTAAACAGTTTTGTGGTTTTTATCTTGATAGGATACTGTTTTTTATCTTATTCTATTTGAAATCCGGCACCTGAATACAAATTGAGTATATACATAACTATCAGTATATTAGTATGTTATGTAAAACGCCTAAAGAAGTTGTCTAGACATTTTGATTCTTTCTTTAGTAGCAACTGAATAAGAATTTAAAAACCACAAAACTGTTTACCTGGCAGAACGTTCATCGATTTTTCTCATAAACCACATTTCTGTTTACCTGTTTTTCTCATGAATTTAACTAGGTAAAAACCACATTTCTATTTACCTAAAGAGGAGCAACTGCTTTTTACTAGGATAGGTAAACAGTTTTGTGGTTTATGGTAAACAAAATAGTGGTTTCAGGTAAACAGTTTAGTGGTTTAGGTAAATAGAATGGTGGTTTAGGTAAACAAAAATGTGGTTTGTGCTACAAAATGCAGTGATTTTTGGTAAACAACTTTGTGGTTTATGCGTAGTTTTTTGGTTTTAGGTAAACAGTTTTGTGGTTTTCTCCTTATAGAGAATCAAATTCATAATTGTCTAATTGTAGAATTGACTAATTGCCGGAAAAACTACAAGTAAGTTTCTTTTTAGGTTATAATTTTGTCATTGAACTGCTTTCAAGTAAGAAACATTTTAGTAAGAGACTGACTCAAACGTTAGTTGTTGCTACAGTATATTATAATAGTGCCAAGAAAACCCAATGGTCTTTTAGCCTTTGGATTTTCTTGGCACAAAATTTAGCCTTAATCTGTTTCCTTATGTTTATGTAAACGGCTGATTATCTTGTAGCCTCTTCCGTATCTTTTGCCTTTTATTCCAATCAGTCCACCATTATAATAATTCAGAACTTCATTTTTATGGAGTCTTGATAGGGTGGTGTTGAAACAGTTTATCTTGAGAGTAGGATAGAGTTGCATAGTCTTATCAATAAGACTCTCTTTGGTTTGCGGGAGGGACTCCTCTGTTAAGACTTTTACCATCGTAGATGCCAAAGAAGGTTTGGAATTATCTTTCAGGATAGTCTTTTCTTTTTTCTTTTCCTTCTTCTCCTTCTTCTTATGGTTATCTACAGTTGGAGTGGCAGTCTTTTTCTCTTCCTTCTTTGCCTGTTTGGCAAAGGATTCCGCATTGATGTCAAGCTTCAGTCCCAGAATTTCCGAAATGATGTTCTTGAGGACATAGATGAACAACTCGCTGTCTTTACTCTTGAGTGAGGTCTCTTGTTTCCAGTAGCGACTCTTGAAAGCAAGTTGGGTCAACTCTTCAATCTCCTGTTCAGAAATATCTTCTTTGTTAGCGAGACGTGCATTGGCCACATTGAGGAATGAAGCAAAGGAGAAGGTGGAGAATTGACTTGGAATTACGTATGTGAAAATATGATTGTTTTCTCCCTTTGCTGAAGGATGTTTGAGATTAATCATACTCATCCCTTTTACCAGAGCAATTAAAAAAGCCATGCTGGCGTATGAGAGATTTGTATTTTCAACCTCACAGATTCCTTTATAGTCGAGGTTCTTATCCGAGATAAAGTTCATGGTAAAAATACCATAGTTAGTCCATTCTGTAGAATGGAGCAACTGCTGGAGTGTGGGATCTTCCGGTGCCCCCAAGCCTCTGTTAACGCTATCTATATAGCGACGCATTGTTTCTACTTCTTCCCATTGGAGGAGTGAATCATCTCCCGGCTCATGGTTTCTGATGCAGCCGATGGTTCCCAGTCTGATAACATCAGCAGAAGTTGAAGTTCGCAGGTGATTTGCGAGCTTGGCAAATAAATTAGGCATCCAGTCGAAATCATCAACCGGTGAATCTATATAATCTTCCTGATAGTGATTGTTATCAGTAAAATCTAAATCTTGATACATGCTATATTTTGTAAAAAATTGAATTCAAATCTTTCATTTGCAAAGGTAAGAAAAAATATTCTATTCTCCTAATTTTTGGCTAACTATTTGAACATCAGAGTATATTTTATGGTTTTGTTTGCTGAAAAATCACAAAAAATGGTCTTATTTGTAAAAAAAGACAGACTTTTTAATAGTTTACAGGTCAAAAGGTGAGAAAGAATCTGTATTGATGTTTTCGAGAACCGCAGGGATGGAGTCATCAAGGTGGCGATATTTCCTGGTTAAACTAGAGAGAGGGTGTGCAATTAAGTCTGGATAATTGTTGGCGCATAACAGTTGACCAACGCATGCACAACAGGTGTTGTGCATGTGCATATCAGCTGTGATGCAAGCGCACAACAGCTGTTGTGCGACCGGAGATACTAACTGTCTCAACAACATATCCTATCTTTTCCAACAACATATCTTATCTCTTCCAACAACAAGAAGAGGGTGAGTCATAAGTCCATGACACACCCTCTTTTTCGTTTCTTTATCGATTTTCTTCATCAGATTACGCGGAGTTAACGGAACATTCTTGCTTCACGGATTACGCACGGAATTTAAACGGATTTGGCCTTACGGCCATTGGGCTAGCGCCGTATAGGCTGGCTTTTTCCAGCTTTAGGGGGTATCGCCACGACCGTCAGGTCGAGTTTCCGTTTAAAATCCGTGAGTAATCCGAGGAAGGCGGTTAAGGTTCCGTTTATTCCGCGTAATCCGATGAATAATGACCCACCCTCTCTTGTTAAAATGCAATGTTCTGTAAATATTAAGCTTTACTGCCGGGAATGGCAGAAGCAACACCTTGGTGCATCATGCGCGATTTTTCCTTAGCCAAGGCTTGCATGTCTACAGCCACATCGTCTTCATCTACGATTTCTACGCCAGTCATCGTTTCGATTACGTCTTCCATGGAAACCACTCCTCTCAGACATCCGTATTCATCTACGATGATAGAGATGTGTTCTCGTTTTTCCAACATCTTTTCCCATATCTGGTATAGAGATTCATCCTCGTTGAAGGAAAGAATCGGACGCATCAGCTCGGATAATCTGGTTTGGAACTCATCGTCTGAAACCAATTTGAGAACCATATCTTTCAATACGTATCCCACAATGATATCCTTGTTGTTGTCATAAACGGGAATGCGTGAGAATTTCCATTCTTTCTGTTCGTAAAACTCCTTGGTAGTCAGATTCATGTTGGCTGATTCTACTACGATGGATGGAGTCATCACCTCCTTGGCCTTTACTCCTGCCAGGCGAATGCAGCTTTTGATGATCTTGCTTTCCGATTCGCGGAAGATGCCTTCAGTAGTACCTACGTCTACCATGGCCGATACCTCTTCGCGACTCACGGAAATCTGGTGGTTCTTCGGAGTAAATACCTTAGTGATAAGTTCCGAAAGCAGTACCAAAGGATAGGTGATAAAGATGAGCACACGGATGATCTTGGTAGATGTCATGGCAAGAGAGCGCCAATATGAAGCTCCGATGGTTTTGGGGATGATTTCTGAAAGTACCAGAATCAACAGAGTGAGAATGGCGGAAATGATACCGAAGTATTCTTCGCCAAAGAGTTTCATTGACTCGGCTCCTACACCGGCAGAACCGATGGTGTGGGCGATGGTGTTGAGTGAAAGAATGGCACCCACCGGACGGTCTACGTTATTCTTATACTGTTTCATCAGTGAGGCAGTCTTGCTGCCTTGATTCTCCTTCATCGAGATAAACGACATCGGAGTAGAAAGTAATACCGCCTCCAGGACGGAGCATAAAAAGGATAGTGACAGAGCACCTAAAAAATATAAAATGATTAAACCCATGTAATTTTAAATTCGTTAATAATATGTTATCTCAAGCAAGATAGATATTATTTCCGAAGACTACAGTTGAGGATGTAATGGGGAACATTACATCTATGTTTATCCAATATAAGTGCATTTTTTAATACCATTACTATATGTTTCAATTTTCTGCAAAGATATAGATAAAAATACGAATTTACTATGTTTTTGTTGAAAATTAAATTGTTTTAATATGATTTTGGTAAATCTGTGTAGAAGTATAAAAAAATCTAATTTTAACAATAATATAATGTATAATTCATCAAGTATTTATGAATATTAGGTATTTTTGCAATCAGCATTTATAAAACAGATTCAATATGAAAAAGAAAATACCTATCATTCTCCTTAACTTTACCGGCGTATACGAATTGGAGGCATTTGCCTCAAATAAGAATATTATCCATGTAGATTGCCGGGACATGAAAGGGGTAGACTGTTATTGTGACGAAGAGGGTAGCGAGGAACTGCATCGCCGATTGGCTCCTTTTCCTGCCAAAGCCGTTCATTTCATAGATTCCGGAGATTTCCATTATCTTACGGAATATTGGGTGTCAAGAATTCATGAACCTTTCTCGCTCATAGTTTTCGACCATCATCCGGATATGCAGCAACCGGAATGGGAGGGTGTTGTGTCATGTGGTGGTTGGGTGAGAGATGTTTTGGAGGAGAACCCGTTTGTCAAACACATTATCATTGTGGGGGCATCGGACGAGTTGATAGCCCAGGTGCCTGTTCACTTAAGAGAGAGGGTGTTGTTCTACAGTCAGGAAGAGATAGACCATCACCAGGCTTGGCCGTCGAAGGCTGGTAAACTTATACATGAGCCGGTTTACATATCCATAGATAAGGATGTATTGAGAAAGCAGGATGCTATCACCGACTGGAGCAATGGAGATATGACACTTATGCAGCTCCAAGCCGTGCTTCGCATCATCTATGCCCATGAGAAAGTGATAGGGATAGATATTACAGGCGAATGTTCAGCTACGCTTGACTATTTCTCCGAGTTGGAGGATGCAGAGATTAACAACGAGGCAAATGAAGAATTGCTAAGGATGATTCTGGAGGAGAACCATCCTTAGCCTTCTTAAGCGTAAGCTTGAAGAATACGGTCTAGCTCGTCGAGTTCTTCCTCCTTTGTTGCCCAGCTTGTCACGAATCGGCAGATGATTTCATGTTCGCTCTTTCTTTCCCATATCTCGAATGCTACTTTTTGGGAAATGGCTTCGTAGAGGGCAGGTGAGAGTACTACAAACTGCTGATTGGTTGGAGAATCGTAGGCAATGGTGATACCATGCTTTTCGAAGATGCTGCGGATGCGGGTAGCCATAGCGATGGCATGGCGCGATATCTTGAAATAGAGCTCATCCGTAAACAGTGTGTCAAACTGGATGCCGAGCATTCTGCCCTTGGCAAGCAAGGCTCCATGACGCTTCACGTTGGTGAAGAAGTATTTCGGTGCCTTCATGCCCGAGAATACCACAGCTTCTCCCATCATGGCACCCACCTTGGTTCCACCGATATAGAATACATCACAATGTTTTGCAAGGAATGGCAAGTCATAGT
Organism: Segatella copri; assembly: GCF_015074785.1. Taxonomy (NCBI): domain Bacteria; kingdom Pseudomonadati; phylum Bacteroidota; class Bacteroidia; order Bacteroidales; family Prevotellaceae; genus Segatella; species Segatella copri. The sequence goes on along the minus strand of NZ_CP042465.1, from coordinate 87,583 downwards.
CGCATGCCGCTGAAACCAGACCGTATCCCAGTCGTGCACCATCGATGAAGAGACGGAGGCCATATTTCTGGCAGGTTGCATACAGCGCAGCCAGTTCTTCTCTGGTGTAGACCATTCCGAACTCAGTCGGCATAGAGATATAAACCATGCCTGGCTGTACCATGTGAGGATGCGATTCGTCGGCTAGGAAGGTATCCATATAGGCTGACAGGGTGCCGGTTGTCAGCTTGCTGTTTTTTCCTGGCAGGGTAATGACCTTATGCCCGAAAGCTTCTACTGCTCCTGATTCATGTACCTCGATATGACCGGTTTCCACACAGATTACTCCTTCGCATCCCATGAGGACGGAATCAATGACCGTGGTGTTGGTCTGCGTACCGCCTATCAGGAAGAACACTTCTGCATTCTCATTGTCCACAGCCTTGCGGATTTTCTCTTTTGCAGATTCTGAGTATGGATCAAAACCATAACCAGATGTTTTATCACCGTTTGTCTTGCCAAGAGCTTCTAGAATCTCTGGCAGCATACCATTGTTGTAATCACTTTCAAATGAAATCATATTCTTAATATTACGTGTTTTAATTTAAACAGATTGCAAAGGTAATGATATTTGCTAAAATGTGAGTAAAATAACTATTAATTAATCAAAAATAGCCCTATTTCAGGTATAAGTGGGCATTATACAGATGTCATGTTCCGTCAGTTGACCAGGCTTATTTTTTTTTACGAAATCATGATTTAAATCCTCTGAAAATCACGAATTTCCGCTCGGAAAATCTTTCTTGAAGAATATTGGAAATATGGCGAAATTCGTAATCGTCAGATATTCAACGTGTTATAAATCTCACTAATTTCTTCGGAAATCCGGAATTCTGTAGTCGTACAACTATAACCCCTATAGTTGTACGACTATAACTCCAGAGTTGTACAACTATAGCCTATATAGTCGTACAACTGTAGCCTTACGGTCGTACAACTATAGGTGATTCGTCTTGCAGAGAGCAAGTAATACGCTATCAAACCAAAAGATTTTTATCATCATGACCTTCTAGATTGAAAATACGGAAATTGCGATAATTAAGAAACAATATTTGACACCCGCATATTTCCGTAGTACAAATTCCAAACTGATATCGTTGTAAGCAGGGTATGATTTATATATACGTACCGTCTATTTATCATAATCACCCTTAGAAAATGGGAAGGTACTAACCAAGAAAAATCTCAGGAACTTATAATTTTTTATAAAAAGAACAATATATTATACCTTTTTTTGCGTAATCTAGATTTTTTTGTTAACTTTGCAGGAAAAGTACAATATAATACACTACTTGGTATGAAAATTCAAGAAGTAATGAAATTGCAGCGTATGGCCTTGGGGATTACCCAGCAAGACCTCGCTGACATGTCTGAGATAGCCATTTCAACCATCAAGAAAATAGAGAGTGGTAAAGGAAACCCCTCTCTATCGACGGTTGAAAAAATCATGGATATCCTTGGCATGGAGGTTAAATATGAGATTCGTCAAACAGTTTAAATAAAGTAAGTCATGAGAAAAGCTATCGTTTATTGTCACGACACAGAAGCAGGATTCTTAGAGGAGTCAACTCCTGGCAGAGGTTATACCTTCACATACGACAAGCAGTATATGATGGATAGGACCCACGATCCAGTCTCACTTACCATGCCTTTCAGGGAAGAGCCTTATCAGTCTGATTATCTATTCCCTGTTTTTACCAATATGCTTCCAGAAGGAGCAAACAGAAAGATAGTCTGCAGAAGTTGGCGATTGGATGAGAAGGATTTCTTTGGACTTCTTCTGAAGATAGCAACCCATGATACGATAGGAGCAATAACCGTAAAAGAAGTAGAATCATGAAAGAATTAAATCATTGCCCATCCACCCTTGCAGATGGTTTTTCCACTTACTCTCCTACAGCTTGCAAAAAACTGTTTGATGGTCAGAAAGTGTCGCATTTGCTTGATTTTGAAATAGATGAAATCAGTAAGACATCAGAGACTATGATAGCCATGAGACGTATCTCTGTTTCTGGAGCTCAGGAGAAATTTCCTGCAGTGATAGAGAATGGAATCATCAGAATCTCGCAGACGGATGAACGTTCTCGCTATATTCTGAAGCCAGCACCTTGGGACAATACTCTTTATACAAGGAAGCAGATTCCTGCTAACGAGCATCTTACCATGCAGATAGCTTCACAGGTATATGGTATCATTACAGCAGAAAATGGTCTTTGCTTTACCCCTCATGGAGATATGGTATATATTACCAAGAGATTTGACATAGCCAAGGATGGAAGCAAATATCTCATGGAGGATTTCGCTTCTCTGGTTGGTAAGAATGAAGCCGAGCAAGGTACGTATTTTAAATATGATGGATGCTTCGAGGATATTGCCTGTGCAATAAAACGATTTATTCCTGCCTGGATGATAGCCATGGAACGTTTCTTTAAGTTGGTTGTATTCAATTACATCTATGGCAACGGCGACGACCATCTGAAAAACTTCTCCATCATGAGAATTGGCGACCATTACCAGCTTGCTCCCGCCTATGACCTGATGAACACCTGTCTCCATATCGAGGGCGATGATTTGGGGTTGAATGGGGGGCTTTCTCTGACTCTGGAGAAAAGTGATGTGTATGAGCGAACAGGGCATCCATGCCGTCTGGACTTTGAGAGATTCGGAGAGCTTATCGGTCTGAAGAAGAAGCGTATAGAAATGATTCTTGACTCTTTTCCAGTCTTGCCTGACGAAGTAGAGCATTTGGTCAACAATTCTTTTTTGACAGACAAGATGAAACGCACCTATTTACGAATAGTCAAAGAAAGAATTCAAAGATTCAATCGTAAATCAGAATGAGAATCATGAACGGGAAATCTTTTCATGGCGCCAGTGCTTGAAAAATAATAATTTAAATTAATACAATGAACATCAAGTCAATAGGTAGTAAAATCAAGGGAAATCCTAAGATGGTAGAGGGTACGGTATATTCCATGCTCATCATCTGTAGCATTTCCCATTTCTTGAATGATATGATTCAGTCGATTATCCCTTCCATCTATCCGATTGTGAAGGATAAGTTCGACTTCTCGTTTGCACAGATAGGTATCATCACGCTGGTCTTCCAGATGACGTCTTCCATCCTGCAACCTTTTACGGGGCTTTATGCTGACAAGCATCCCCGTCCCTATGCTCTTTCCCTCGGCATGTGCTTCACCTTGGTGGGCTTGCTCCTGCTGGCTTTTGCCGAGAATTATTTTCTGATTCTCCTGGCTGTGAGCGTCGTAGGTCTGGGCTCATCCGTGTTTCATCCCACAGCTTCAAGAGTGGCACAGATGGCATCGGGAGGCAAGAAGAGTCTGGCACAATCTATCTTTCAGGTGGGCGGCAATGGCGGATCGGCAGTAGGTCCGCTGCTGGCTGCCATCATCATCCTGCCTTTCGGACAGCATGCCATCTCCTGTTTTGCCCTTGCAGCCCTCCTCGCTGCCCTCATCATGGTAAGATTGGGAGTCTGGTACAAGGCACGACTGGCTTACGTGGTGAACCATCCGCAGAAACAACCGCTTCTCAATACCCATATTTCTAAAAGGGTGAAGTATTGGGCACTGTTCATCCTCATCATGCTCGTGTTCTCCAAGTATTTCTATACGGCGTGCATCACGAGCTACTTCACCTTCTTCCTGATGGATAAGTTCGGAGTTTCGGTACAGACTTCACAGCTGTGTCTCTTCGTGTTCCTTGCAGCCTTTGCCATAGGAACTGTGGCAGGAGGAATGCTGGGTGACAAGTTCGGCAGAAAGTATGTCATCTGGTTTTCCATTCTGGGAGCAGCACCTTTCGCCATCGCCATGCCTTTCGTCAACTTCACGTGGACCATCATCTTTACCTTCCTGTCAGGATTGATCATTGCCTCGGCTTTCTCTTCCATCGTGGTATATGCCACCGACCTGATGCCAGATAAAGTAGGACTGATAGCCGGCATTTTCTTCGGACTGATGTTTGGTTTGGGAGGTTTGGGCTCTGCTTTCTTCGGCTGGTTAGCAGACAAGACGAGCATCGAGTTTATCTTCCAGGTGAGTGCCTTCCTGCCATTGCTCGGCATCATAGCAGGATTCTTGCCGAATACACAGAAGAAAAGCGTTGAAGGAACGGATGAAAACGCAAAGTAAATGAAAAACTAAAATGATAAGAGAATATTAACAAATGGAACAAGAAGAAAAGAAACAGAAATCTCAAGCTGCAGAGAATCAGGCATCCTGCTCGTCTCTGCAGCCAGTTGAACCACATCCTTTTATTTCTGTCATACCGCTGGCAGTACTTATCACCCTCATCGTCCTGGTTGTCAAAATCTTCCCTGATGATGCCCTGGCTGGTGCCTCTCAGGTGGCCCTCATGATAGCCACAGCCGTTTGTGTAGCACTCGGTATGGGCATCTATAGGATGAAATGGAATATCTTTGAAGAGATGATCAAAAAGACCGTGGGCGATGCCGGAGTATCTATCCTGATCCTGCTGCTCATCGGAATGATGTCAGCTACCTGGATGATCAGTGGTGTGGTACCCACATTGATATATTATGGTGTACAGATCATGTCGCCAACCTTTTTCCTTCCCTGCGCATGCATCATCTCCAGTATCATTTCTGTGATGACGGGAACCTCATGGACCACTATTGCCACCATCGGTATTGCTCTGATGGGAATCGGTGATGCCCTGGGTATACCAGCCCCCTACACCGCTGGAGCTATTATCTCCGGTGCCTATTTCGGGGATAAACTCTCGCCAATGAGCGATACCACCGTCCTTGCTTCGAGTATAGCCGGAGCGGATCTCTTCTCACATATCCGCTATATGCTCTATACTACCATACCAAGCATCCTGCTCTCGCTGGTACTCTATCTCATCATCGGACTCTGTTATGATTCCAAGCCAGTGGATATCAGCCAGTATCTTACCGGTCTGAGTCATGGTTTCAATATCTCTCTGTTTACCATGCTCGTTCCGGCTTTTACAGGATGGCTCATCTACCGTAAGACGCCATCCCTCATCACCCTTCTTCTTTCAGCCCTTTCAGCATGCATCTGTGCCCTCATTCTCCAGCCGGAAGTACTTGTAGGGATAGCAGGTGAAGACAGCATCTCTGCCAAAAGCCTCTTTGAAGGAATCATGACCACCTGCTATACCCATACCCAGGTAGATTGCGGCATGGCTAACATCAATGATCTCGTAGCCACCCGAGGTATGGCTGGCATGCTCAATACCATCTGGCTCATCCTCTGTGCCATGTGTTTCGGTTCATGTATGGTAGCCAGCGGCATGCTCCACGCCATTACCCACATGCTCCTGAAAAGCATCCACAGCACCGTATCACTTGTCTGCAGCACCGTGACATCAGGTGTCTTGCTCAATCTCGTTATGGGTGACCAGTTCCTGAGCATTATTATGAATGCATCTATCTACAAGGATGAGTATGCCGAACGAGGCTACCGTCCGGAACTCTTGAGCCGTAGTACAGAGGATAGCGCTACCGTAACGAGCGTATTGGTTCCATGGACAGCCTGCGGTATGACGCAGAGTACGGTTCTTGGTATCCCGACACTTGTCTATCTCCCTTTCTGCTTCTTCAACATCATCAGTCCTTTGATGAGTTGTCTGGTTGTCATCCTTGGCTTCGTACCCAACCCACAACCCAAGGAAAACAAAGCATCTGCAGCGGAAGAGTCTGATATCCATTAATATGAATAGGAGATTCCTAGATTCCCAATCCGTAAGCCAATCAACTTACAGATTGGGAATTATTGCTTATAAGTTTTTTATCAAGAATTTTATAAATTCATCCTTGACATTAGAGATTTCTCCCTTGTCATAGATTGTAAGAAGAGTTACATTCATACCATCCTCACTAACTTTTACATTAAGAGTTAGGATTCTTGCACCACCACTTTTGCCTTTACCCTTGTCAGCAATGGTCATTCTTATCTTACGAACGCCACCACCAAGGTCATCTCCAACAAGAGGATTCTTGTAAATTTCATCTAACCAAGCATCATAGTCAGATTTCAATGAATGATATTTTTTAGCCAAACGTTTAAACTGTCTTTTAAACTCAGAGCCATATTCAACATGTATTTTCATGTCAATCTTCCATTTCTAAATCTTTTAATAAATCCCTTGCATCTGGTAGTTTTCTTCCTTCCAACTTAGCAAGTTTCACTTCCTGCAAAGCTCTTGTCAAACTTTCCTTCACAAAAGCTTGCTGCTTCTGTGTCTTTGTCAAGACAGGCTCTTTTACAACTGTAGTTGACACAACACCACGAAGCATATTAATAGCCTTACGAATGTTTTGCAGAGGCTGGTTAGTATCTACCGTAACTAATATCTGTTTCATAATCTTCTCCTTTTAAACGTTTTACTGAATTAGGTTGCAAAAATACTTTTTTCCCCTCACACCGCCAAACTTCTTGCATTATTTTAACGTTAAAGGTCTATATTCCAGTCCATTCTTGTCATTATCATCAAACCATTTCTGAAAATCCTAGACAACGAACTATAAGATGTCTATATATTTATTTCACTTGCTTTCTTCGTCTTTCTGTCCCCAAAAATATGATTTTATGTCCAGAACTCTTCTTCGCCAGTGGGTTGCATCTTGCCACCGCACTTTGGGCAAGTATGCATATCCCACCTGTGAATCCTGTCAGAACCACATCTTAGACATAGCCTTCCTACAAGAGAACAATTTAATACCCAACTTGCGTTGGATATCTTGCCAATCTATACCATTATCGACATGATAGAGACTGTAGAATAACCCATAATATAATGAAAGAGAGTCCTTTAAAAAACCGGACTCTCTTTTAATACTGAGCTCCTTTAAACCAGTCCGTTTAAATCAATGGAATATTTGGTAGGCAGCTTCTGCTCCTTCTTGATAAACATCAGCATGTAAATAGGGAGATAAGTGATTTTTCCCACCTTCTTCACATTATCATTACACAGCACATAGGCTTTAGAAATCTGATAAGTTGTTGAGTTCACCACATTCGTAAGCGCTTTGTGACGCTCATAATCCTTGCCCGATTTAACCTCTATCGGCAACACCTCACCATTTTGCTCTATCACAAAATCCAGTTCACCCTGGCGCTTGTTGTTATAATAATACAACTGGAAACCGTGCGCCCAGAGCTCTTGTGCTACGGCATTCTCATATACCGAACCAAAGTTGATGGACGGTTCGTTATCCAAAATCTTCAGTTGAATGCCATCCGCATAAAGACTTGCCAAAAGACCAATATCTGCCATAAACAGCTTGAATAAGTTTCTGCTGCTCGACAAAATCAACGGCACAGTAGGCTCCTCAACATTATATACCGGCAAAGCTACACCGGCATCCTTCAACCACAAGAAACTGTTCTGATAACGTGCAAACTTGATGTTTTCATTCAGGTTCTTCAATATGAAACGCTTGTTCTTGGCATCAAGCTCAGCAGGGATCCTGTCAAAGATTTCCTGAATATACAATTTATGGTCAGGGTCATATTTCGCTATATCCTGCTTATAGAGACGTATGATAGCCTGCTGCTCTGCCATTACATCTTGCAGATTATTGGTAGCCAGATATTTATCAACAGCTGCAGGCATTCCACCTACTATAAGATAAAGGCGGAATACCTCCATCATCTTTTCATGGATGAATTCATCTACAGCAGTCCCTTCCGTAAAATGCTTCCTCAAAGCATCTATAATTCTATCGTTGATACCAACTGCTGTAGCAAACTCCTCCAAATCAAGAGGATACATATCTTTCACATCCATATATCCCACTGGTGCAGAACGGAGATTCTTGATCTCCACACCCAATAGGCTACCGCTTAAAACATAGCGATAGCTCCCCTCTTCCACCAGAAATTTGATGGCAGTTACGATTTCCGGGCATTCCTGCACTTCATCAAAGAACACAAGGGTACTGCCCTTGATCAAATCCTGGCTGGTCACAGTGGAGAGACGCAACAAGATGTCCTGACTATTCTTCGCCTTGCTGAAGACCTTTACCAAGCCTGGATTTTCGATGAAGTTGATTTCTATGAATCTTTCAAAATGTTCATGACCGAAACGACGGATAGAATATGTTTTTCCAATCTGTCTTGCTCCTGTCAACATCAAAGCTTTCTTATTCGTTTCGAAGAAATCAGCTAAATATCTGTCTATCTTACGTTTAATCATATCCTTGTCCCCTTTTCTATTATTAAACGGACGTATTTTGTCCGCTTTTCCATGGCAAATATACGATAATTTGTCCGTTTTTCCAAGGTATTTACGCATCTTTTTGTCCGTTTTTCCAAATTTTAACAGTTTAGATGTAGCAGTTCCCCAAAGTGGACACAAAAAATGATTATTAATTATTTATATTTTTAAAAGTACACATATCTATCAAATTTCGTTCCTTTTCATTTGCAAAAGTAGACAATCTCATCCATATTTGCAAGTTTTTCTTTATAAAAGTGAACAAAAGAAGCATTATTACGAGACAAGATCTAAACATAAAACGGGGCATCAAAGCCCTGCGCCATGTTTTTGCGGGATGGGACCGCCGGGGGGCAACTTGCTGATGGGACCGCCATGCTAATGGTGGAGATACATTGGAGACTGAATAATATAATTATTCTTTGTCTATTCGTTTAAGTTCTGTTTTCATCTTTTTACCATAGGCTTCGCCTCGTGGAGCAAGATATTGAAAGAATATAGTATCGCCAGAAAACTCAATTTCTAGAGTAAATAGTGCTCTATAGTCACCTAAACGAATTCTATATATATTACGATACCCAACAAGTTTCTTGCAGTCAGAGATATCTTGAATACCTTTGGCTGCTTTAACTTCTACTACCGTACGTCTTAAAGAATCGAGCATCTTGCCTGAAAGACGTTTGGAAGCTTTGACAAAGGCTTTGGAAAATTCGACATTCATACGCCTAACCACTTTTCAAAATCTTCTTGTTCTTCTTTGTTGGCACGGATGAGACCCTCTGGCTGCTCTTTTCTTAATTTAGCATAGAGCTTTGCGTCTTCGTAATCTTCGGCTATGCCATTGAGTATATCCTCAATATAGTTTTTGAGGTTGGTTCCCTTCTGAATAGCCATAATGGATAGAGTCTTAAAAGTATCATCTTTTAAGTCAATGATCTTTCTTTTAGAAGGTGTTACTGAAACTGTACTCATAAGTGTATTTATTTAAATGGTTCTACTTTGGTGCAAAGATACATAATATATTTCATATATATGGTATATCTCTATGTGTAATTAACAAAGATTAATAGTTAGATGGATGATAAAACTGCTTTTCAACACATTAAGTATTTACCTTTGCATCCGAATTCTTAAAAATCAGAATTATGGAATTGGCATTAATCACAGCCAGAGACATTTTTTCTACTACCATACTTCTACCCCTATAGGTTCTTTACCAGTACGTTCCAGACAGCTTTTGCGAACCATGTTCTCCAGTTTCTCCACCATTTTACGTTTGTTTTCCTTAGAAGCATTCCAACGGCGTAGAGCCTCTTCTCTTGTTAACTTTGTAGTATCCAAATATTCTTCCTCCTATTTATTCTAGTTCAACATCCAGCCACCAAAATTACACATATTCTTCGAAACCACCAAGAAAATCACAAGAAATCTGCAAGTTATCAGCAAATAACCACGAAATTAACCGTAAACTATAAACTATTAACTGTAAACTATAAACTGCTATTCCCTACCTCAGCAAGCTATAATAAGGCGGTCCCATCCCGCAAAATATGGCGAGGGCTTTGATGCCCCGCCAACCTTAGAGCGTAGCGGTTCCGAGCGACGAGGAGGAGCGGTTTCCCTCTTCTTCCCTGAGGGGAGAAGACCGAGATGAGAGGTGGAGCCCTCTTTAATGGTAAAGAGGGACGGGGTGATTTTAGAAAAAACTATTGCCCTTACGCATATTTGTGCAAATTACACTTATAATCATGTGCTTTATGATGTGTGTGCGCAAACAGATTGCATGAATGTGCAAACGTTTGCACAAGTAAATATAGTCTTTTTGAGAAATTTTCTTGCTTACTATAGAAAATCCTCATATATTTGCAGCCGAAAAAAGATACCAACTAGCGAACGAAGGCTAAGTTTAATATAAACGGAACCAAATATAAAAGTAAAGATATGATGAAGCAAACATTCATTAAATCAGCTATGTTGCTGCTGCTGATCCTTTCAACGGCAACGACGCGAGCGCAGGAGGTCGCTCTGAAGACCAACTTACTGGGATGGGCTTCCACATCTGCCAACGCCGGCATTGAATTCGGCACGGGCAAGAAAACAACCTTCCAACTCTTCGGCACCCTGAACCCCTGGAAGTTCTCGGGCGACAAGAAGATGAGATTCTGGAATGTTATGCCAGAATACAGATGGTACACCTGCCAGAAGTTTGGAGGCCATTTCTTCGGAATCCATGCCCTAGGCGGTGAATACAACATTAAAAACATTGACATGCCCTTCGGCATCCTGCCGAAAACTCTGGAGGGCAGGCACTATGAAGGCTGGTATGTAGGAGGAGGCCTCACCTACGGCTATCAGTGGTTACTCAATAAGCACCTCAATTTCGAAGGCTCTATCGGTTTGGGATATGCCTACAGTCCTTACAAACTTTACGGACGATGCGAAAAATGTCTCGACAAAGACCACCGCAACTATGTGGGCCCTACAAAAGCCGCACTATCTCTCATATACGTGTTCTAAGAATATAACTTAACTGTAGTTTTAAACAGACAATATAAACACGTAATAACTAGACAGAATACAAAAAAATTTAGGGAAATCATAATATGGATAAAATGAAGCTTTATGCGGTCATTTCGCCTCTCTGCATACTCTTTTCTCAGAGCATCATGCCTGCTCAGGCTCAACAGCTGGCAGGGGGTAAGATTCAGGTAGACAGCGTCTTGGCACGCAAGAACGGCAACCGGATGGACGTTGCCTTCCGTATGAATCTGAACGATTTGAAGATGAAATCAGAGCAGCAGATGGTTTTCACACCGGTAATGGTAGGAACTGATTCTATCGCTCTCAACCCTATCATCATCCAGGGTAGAAACCAGGCTGTAAGATACCGCCGACTTGCCGACAGCAAGAAGAATCCGCAGGCACAGGTTCTTACCCGCAAGAACAAGACCAGTCAGCAGGTTTACTTCGCCCAGTCTGTTCCTTATCAGAAATGGATGAAGAAGTTCAAACTCTCGGTGAAAGAAGATCTCTGCGGATGCGGCAACCTGATAGAACAGGACAATACGCCGATTGCGGATATCGACCGTACACCTAAGATTACGAAGGATTTCTTCGTGCAGCCGAAGGCGGAAGCCAAGAAGGTGAGAGCCGAAAAGGGTGAAGCTTATCTCAGCTTCAAGCTCAACAAGAGTAATATTCTTGCCAACTTCCGTGAGAATGCTACTGAGCTGAAGAAGATTACTTCCACCATCGACCTGGTGAAGAACGATAAGAACGTTGAAATCACAGATATTGATATCCACGGTTTTGCTTCGCCTGATGGTTCGTATGCCAACAACAAGCGCCTTGCCAACGAGCGTGCAGCTGCTCTCCGCAACTATGTGAGCAGCCTCTACACCTTAAACAGCAAGCTCTTTACCTATCAGGCTACACCGGAAGACTGGGAAGGATTCAAGAAGAAGATTCAGGCTAGTCATCTGGCTGATAAGGAAGCGATACTCGAGATAGCTAACTCCTCGCTGGCTCCCGACGATAAGGACCTGAAGATCAGAAAGCTCCATCCGGCTAGCTACCGCTACATTCTGGATAATATCTATCCTCGTCTCCGTCATAGCGACTATACGGTAACCTACACGGTTCGTCCGTTCAGCATCGAAGAGGCAAAGGAGATATTGAAGACCAAACCACAGCAGCTTTCTCTGCAGGAGATGTTCCTGGTGGCACAGACTTACGAGCCGGGTTCGCCAGAGTTTAACGAGGTATTCGACATTGCCGTCCGCCTCTTCCCAGATAATGAGACAGCGAATCTCAATGCCGCCTGCACCGATTTGCAGAAAGGTGATCTTACTTCTGCCGAAAAGCATCTTGCCAAGGCAGGCAACTCGAAAGAGGCAGAGCGTGTAAGAGATGTCTTCAAGCAGATAAAGGAATTGGAATAACAGAAAATTAGAGAATAACGATTATATACAAGCTTAACTTTCAAAAATTATGAAGATTAAACATTTATTTGGCTTGGCTGTCATCGCAGCTATGACGGCAAGCTGTTCAAGCAACAACGATTTAGTAAATGGTGGTAATGGCTCTAGTGAGGTTGAGAATGGTACTGCGTATGCTTCATTCAAGATTAATCTGCCTACAACAAGCGGTACACGTGCTGTTCCTGATGGTACACCTGATTTTAATGAAGGTACTGCTGCTGAGTATGAGGTTAAGAATGGTACCATCCTTATCTTCGATGCTAAGACAGATCAGTTTGTTACAAGTGCCGATCTTGGAACCATGAACCCTTGGACCGACGTTAATGAAAATGGTGTTACAACTGCGGCCATTGCTACTGTACAGCTTACAAATGTATCGGTAAAAGGCACCTATAAGGCACTGGTGCTCCTCAACAATAATACTAAAGATGATGAAACCAAGAAGGTAACATTGCCTACTACTGCCGATACTTATGCAACTTGGAGTAAGGATGCTTCAAAGGCTAATGCTGACAATTACGTCTCTTTAAACGGCATCTTTATGGCAAATGCTCCGATGTATAAGGATGAAACAACCGAGCCTACAACTCTTGTTGATATTAAAGGTGTTTACGCTTCAAAAGAGGAAGCACAGGCTAATCCTGCTACTACAATTTACGTAGAGCGTGGTTTGGCTAAGGTTACAATGAAAGACTTTGAAACAAAAGGTTACTCTATTGGTGACGGTACTACATACGCTGGTGCCACAGTGAAAATAGAGAAATGGCAGCTCGACGTAACCAATAAGTCTACCTTCCCGGTTCATCAGATTGGTGGTTTGTCTTCGACTACTACGGGTTTTGCCAAAATATGGAGTACACCTCGTTTCTATGACGGTGATAACAAAACTTTCAAGCGTGTATATTGGGGCGTAGATCCTAACTATAATAATGCTGATTATCATGATTTGGCAAACTGCAAGACAGCCTTCAAAATGATTGAAAATAAAGACGTTACGGGCGCCGCAGGTGAAGCCAATCCTCAGTATTGCCTTGAGAACACCTTCGATCTTAACAACATGAAGCAGGGTCAGACTACACGTGTTGTGTTTAAGGCTGTCTTCACTCCTAATGGCTTTAAAACAGTTCAGACATTCTATAAGATTGGTAACAATACCGATATTTGGAAAGAAGCTGATCTTAAACAACAGATTAAGACTGTTGCTCTCAATGTTATGGGTATTACAACTCCTGAAGAGCAGGCAAAGTATGATGTAGACCTTTCTAAGGGTACAAACATCAGCGGCAAGGCTGGTCAGCATCTTATTGAGGCAGCTAACATTACCTACTCAGGCGAAGCTGCTTCATCACAGGTTACAGATGACAATGTTGATAAGATCAACAAAAAGCTTGGTTTGTCAGCTGAAACCGGTATCTCTACATACCTCAATGGCGAAGCTTACTACATTGCCCGTATCAAGCACTTCAACGAGATGACTCCTTGGACACCTGGTAAGGCTTATGGTACAGACAACGCAACATACCTCGGTCGTTACGGTGTGCTCCGCAACAACTGGTACGAGCTTTCTGTAAACAAGGTAAGCGGTCTTGGATATCCTGACGTTCCAGAGGTTAAGCCTACTCTTCCAGACGATGAGAACGATCAGTACATCAGCGTCAGCGTAAAGATCCTTTCTTGGGCTAAGCGCTCTCAGAAGATCGATTTGTAATCCATTACACATTATTATATATAGCTCAGCCGCTCTAGCGCTAAAGAGCGGCTGGCTATATCGGAAGAATAAGAATCAATTTATACACTTTACTTTTCACAAAACAGATAAGCATCATGGCAAACAAGAAGTTTAACAGTTGGATCAAGAATATATGCATGGGATGGGGATTCATCATGGCGGGCAGTATGCTCTGCAGCTGCAACGACTTGATGCACGACGACCTGCCTCCTTGTGACATGGGTGTTGACTTGCAGTTCAAGTACGACTACAACGTGCAGCGTGCCGATATGTTCAATGATCATGTGGGCGGACTCAGCGTATTCGTATACGACGAGCAGGGCAACTTCATTGCTCGCCATGATGCCTATAACGATGCGACATCACAGCTGCTCAAGGACCCCAACTATGCCATGAGAATCAATCTGGAACCGGGCAAATACCGATTCGCAACCTTCGCCTTCCAAAAGAAATACGAAGATGCACTCGCGCAGCCAGGTGCCAAATTCCAGATAGCTCTGCCACAGCAGGGTGACAACATCACCGCCCTCCATGCACGACTCGACCGCGAACAGGGCAAGGTGAACAACCAGAGCCAACCGCTCGATACACTCTGGCAAGGACTCAGCAACGAACTGGTTGAAGTAAAAGACCTGCAGGTTACACGCCATACCATCGGTCTGGTTCGTGATACCAAGCAGCTCACCATCAGCCTGCATCAGACCGACGAGCCTGCCAACATCAATGCCGATGACTTCAGTTATCAGATAACCAATGCCAACGGCGATATCAGTTACGACAACTCTCTCCTCCCCGACGAGGAGTTGACATATACCCCATACTACACCTGGACCACTGAGTTTAAGGATACCGAGGGCAATGTAAAGGAGCGCACCGCTCATGCCGCCCTCATGTTCTCCCGACTCATCTGGCATCCGGCAGAAGAAAACGACAAGAACGCCATCCTCACCATCACGAACAAGACTACAGGCGAAGAGGTGGCACGCATCAATCTTGCTGACTTTCTGGCTCAAGGCCGTGGCGCCTTCGAAGCCCGCCATTATTCAGAGCAGGAATTCCTGGACCGAGAGTACGACTATAAGCTCGACTTCTTCCTCCAGGGCAACCAGTGGAAGTATGTGCAGCTCAGCATTTCCATCCTGGATTGGGTCAAGCGCATCCAGCGTGTCGATTTCTAACCGTTTCAGGTGTCAGAGCCCCTTCCGGGCATTTAACTCATAAGAGTATTTGACTTTAAAAATTGGAAACAATGAAAATACGAGATTTCATTTTAAGTTTAGTTAGTTGGTTTATATTGTTGGTTACAGTAAGTTGCTCTGACGAACTTGGAGGCGAGCGCGCTCCCATTTCGTCAGAAAGCAACTTGCATGTACTCGTGCCAACCGTGCTCAGCAGCCGTGGCACCCGTGCCGACGATGCTTCCGGCCTTCCTACCTATAATGCTACGGTAGATGAATGCCAGATCAACGACCTGACCCTCTATGCTTTCCCTACAGGAAATGAAGGCAAGCTCCTGAAAGAGACGCTCCCTGCCCCACTGGCTACGATGATGGCAGATGAGGGAATAGCAACCTATCAGTTGAATATTACTCCGGGAAAGTATCATATCTATGTGGTTGCCAATATGAACAAGGTGTTGAGCGGTCAAACTATCCAAACTGAAGATTCTCTCAAAAATATAGTACTCGATTACAGACCTACAAGTAGAACAGGTATGCCTGTATGCACCAATATCCCGATGATTTACGAACCAGAGAAGGATGCCGTAGGCAAACTCGCTGTAACCGAGATTAAAGCTGCGGGTGATAAATATACAGAGGTAGCAGCTAACCTGAAATTTACATGCGTAAAGGTTAAGCTGAATCTTATCTTCGATCCAAGTAACGCAGACGTTGCTTTCGGAGGCAAGACCTTTAGCATCAACAGTATTTCAGCTGAGAAACTCTCTCCTTTTACCCATCTTTACTGGGGCGGTAAATTTGAGACTCCAACTTGGACAAAAAATGAAGATAAAGAAGCATACAAGGAGGGTATTCCAAGTACTCAGTATGAGGCATCATCTAGAGCTGCCGTATACTATACCGATTGGACAGACAACAGCCGTCTGCCGGCAACAAATAATAGAGACGATATTAAAGGAACAGGAACAGCAACACCGAATCCGGTAAATGCTGCGGACAAATGGCTTTTCCAGCAGACCTATTATCTCCCAGAGCGATATATCTCATCAGAATCCGACCGCAGTTATCTTACCATTAATGGTAATGTAGGAGGTTCTGTAGACAACAATTATCGCATCGATTTGGGTCATAAGAAGGATGAAACCAGCACCGTACCCGTATTCCCTCGCGGTACCTTCTATGAGATTACCGGTGCTATCAAGACCCTCGGTAATATGGAGCTGGATTGCAAGGTAAGTGTAAAGCCATGGGAGACAGTACCAATAGATGCCGACTTCAACCATACCACTTTGTGGGTAAGCAAGACGGAGGCTAGTGTTACGTCAACGACAAACGATTATATTTCATATAAATCGAATGCTGCTATTGTAGAATTTGGTTGCAAAAATACCATTTTAGTCAATGGTAAAGAAGAACCCATCATCATTAAGTATGATTGCGGCAAAGATGCTAATGGCAATGACAGCATAGAATTTCGTGTGAATCCGGAAATCCCAGTCAGTGACTATCCTACATCTGGGCGAAGTGGCACCGCTAAGTTTTACCTCAAGGCAAATAACCTCTATAAATATATAGATGTACATTATGATGTTACACCTTATCTGGATGTTACAAAAGAACTGGTCATCTATTATAATAATGATATATCTCAGAATAGTAGAAATATAGAATGGGATACTAATCTTGGGGGTATCAGGTTGGAAAAGACCGAACTTACAAAAGGTAAATCCACCATCGAAATGGATTTAAATTCATCGGATGCAGCCACAGGTGTCTTCACAGTAAGAGCAACAACAGATCCTGTAACGACCACCATTCATGAATTTAATGTAATACCCCAAAATGAGACTACGGATGTCAAATATAAAACTGTTCGTGTAATTGTGCGTCCTCCTATCGATGACTATCGTATCTATTTCAGAGCTATCAATGACCGAAGTAAATATAAAGGAGATAACGGTTCCGATAATTTCCAGGGAATCTTACCTGAAGGAGATACAAACAACTGGAGCGATGGATGGAATGAGGATGCAAATGATAAAAGTGCCAAACCAGACAACCACCGCATCTATGTATATACCCAGATTGGTGAAACAGAAGATGCCGTTACAGGAAAAGGTTGGATTTTTACGAAAGGACCGGCCGATAAAAATGGATGGCCTGGAGAAGAAATGGTGGCCGACGATACTAACACCGGATGGTATTACAAAGACTTCACTCAAAATGCGCAGTCTGTATCAAATACAAATGGATCAGAAGGTAAAAGAACTATTACGCCAGGTGAGACATTGATTATGTTCAGTAATAATACATATCTAGATCAAGGATTTAGTTTACACCGTTGTCCTCATCATCTAGAGCCGGGTATTCCTCTCTTCGATTATGAAGATCGTGAAGGATGGATCGTCTATGATCCTACATCCGACCCTATATGGCGTGTACATGATGATATGCCTGAAATTGAAGACATAGAGTACAAGGTATATACCCAGTTTGCGCTTTTTGGATGGTATAAGGTATATGGTATCGCATCAGAAAAAAAACAGTTCACCATTTGGGATACTAAAGCCAAAAAAAGCTGGAAATGCGAGAAGGTGGGAAAAGATTGGTATAAAACAACCATCAAGTTGAAAGCAGTAAAAGGGGAACACGAAAAAAACATCCTCCTGAAAAAGGAAGACAACGATAAATCTCCTACTATTACACTCTTCGATGGCAATAGCTACGAGAAGTATGGCGACACTGGTTATTACCAAGGAGACAAATGGCATCAAGGTACGCCTGATGGCGTAAATGAATAAATAATATTGAAAAAAAATGAAGAAGATAAAGCATTTAATGATATGGATGGGATTGCTCCTTTGCCTTGTTTCTTGCAAGGATGCAATGGAGACTATCGGACTCGGCGGGGATGAAATCCCTGCCGAGGGGGTAACCTTGAACATTGAGTTGCCCAACTTCTCCGAAAAGAAAATTAATACTAGAGCGGGCGCTGATGAAAGCATTAGTAAAGTTACTGCTGTGTTTTATGGCGAAAGCAATACTTACAAAGGTATGGCGAATGTCAACATTGGAAGCAAGAATGCAGACGGAACGTATCAGGCAACAATCAGTAATGTCCCATCTGGAACTAAAACGGTTCATCTGGTAACAAATATAAATGACCTCACAGAAGAAGAAGCAAAAGACCTGCAAGCTGCATATAGAAAAATAGATACAAACAACCCTATATGTTGGGGTAGCGTATCTTTAGAGACTCTCTTGAATGGTACACCAACTGTCGATTTGTTCAGACCATATGCCAAGGTTACCTTGAAAGTAGATGCTACGGTGACTGATTTCCCTGAAAAAGATGCTGGTCTTATCATCAATCATGCAGCAGCAAAGAGTGCTATCGCACCTGCTGGTTATACAGAACCAACCGATGCCTTAGCAGAGACAACAGAGTTTAGTGGCACAGATTTCGGCGATGGAACAAGCCGTGAAGTAGTGGTAACAGAAACATCTGCAGGTGTAGCTAACGTTATCATCAGGGCTAAATACAAGGGTAAAGAAGGTTACAAAGTAGGTTACTATAAAGTGGGGCTTTACAAGGATGCAAAAACCAAGAAGGACCAGTATGCCTTCTTGAGAAACCATAACTATACCATCACCGTAACCAAGGTGAATGACTATGGTTTCGAAAAACTGGATGATGCTGTCAAATCTGACCCGGAAAACAGACTGGAAGTAAATGTTGTAGATGACAATCCTGCCATTACCAATATGATAGCTTGCAAAGATTATGAACTGGGTGTTAGCGATAATTTGTCCCTCAAGGCAACAGATACTGAAGCAAGAATCACTTTGGTCACTACGCTCAAATCTGGAACATATAATGTAAAGATCAAGGATAGTGATACCTGGATCAAAAGATATGACCAGGAGGGTGAAGGAATTACAACTCCTGAAAGTGGTAGACTGTCATCTTCTGGCAAAAAATATCTTTTGAAGTTTACGCTGGTTCCAAACCCTGATGAAACCCCAAGAACAGGAACGGTTACGATATCTTCTGGGGATCTCAAGCTTGATGTGAAGATAACCCAGGATGGTTTCGATTTCATGAGAGACCCTTCTCGACAAGTCAAAATGTTAAAAAATGGCTGTGAGATTCAACCGGACTATTTTGCCTGGTTGGATAAGGACGTTAAAGGAATCAAACCAGAGCAAATGCAAAACGTAAAAAGAAATGATGGACTTCATTTTACTGTAGGTAAGAATGCCTACAGTTATAAGATTCCTAAAAAGACAGGGGATAAACTGACAGTGGATAATCTGACTGGGGATGTTCTGACAGATAAAGATGCCCATTTCACTGTTAGCGCTGACGGAGATTACTGGAAAGTGACGTTGGCAGATAATCGCGATAATAATTATGATCTTTGGAAAGGCACCTTTACGATAAAAAACAAGGATAATATCAACATCACCTACACTGTTTATCATACTGGTATCTTCCATGCGATAACAGATGATATGGCAAAAAGATATGAATTAGCAGAGGGTGGTGATGACGAGCTAAAGGTAAAAGGTATGTTCTATTATGGTGTAGTGAAGGTGCAGGGACAAACTCAAACCTACATCATGCTTGACCGTAATCTGGGTGCTACCGACAATAGTCCTTATGTACCAGACATCAATGAGTTCCAAAAAAACAAAGGTGCCATCGGTGGATACTTCAAGATTTCAGAGGATAAGAATAAATCAGATGTCAAGCAGGGGAATCTATCCTCTACTCTATCTCCTGAAGGCTTTGAAATACCAGATAAATCTGTCTTTGAGGACTTGGTTAATGCCGGTACACTTAAAACAGAAACGCGTAAAACAGCTCTTGGAGAATCGTATTATTGTACATTTATGAATACAACAAGCTCTGAGTTGAAAACCATCTATCTGCCATACGGAGGATATCTGGAAGGTGAAAGTCATAAATATCCAATGCACGTGGTCTTTTGGACCAAAACACTAGTCTCTGGAACACAAGGATTCAGTGTAAAAAGTCCGGAATATGGTTTCTGGTATAACTATTTCGATATATACAACTCGAAGAAGGGTATATCAAACGTACGTTTCGTGAGTGGTAGTAATGGAAATAACACCGGCCGCTACAAGGCGATGCCATTACGATTAATCAGTAAGACAGTATTATCGAATCCTACACTTTAATATAAACAAGAGAAATCCACAGCAGGCACTCAAGCCAGCTGTGGATTTCTTGTTTCTTAGCTTCACTCAAATCTGCACTAGTGTCCCGTTTTGTCTGGACGATTATTATATAAGTTATTAATATCCAATATTTTATGCTCTAGAAGTTGTGTATTCGATTTGATTTTGTACCTTTGCACTCATATGGTATCCTAGCCTATTTTAACCGATGATTTCTAAACGGGACAGCAGTGATCTGGTTTAAAAAACAATATGATTTTGCCCCAGTTCTTTATGACCTGATGCAGTCAGAAAAGTTTAGACAGCATCTTCATCATGATTAAAGTTCTCATAGAACTTCATTCGCTTCTTTTCTAATTCCGCAATTTCTTGATACATGAACTTACATGTAAAATCATAAATCGGCATTGCAGCACTATGCTCGTCTGCTTTCTTAAATTTCAACTTTTGGCTATAATAGTTCACAAGATGCTCATCAGGGTCACAATCAGCAGCAAATAAGAAAAGATATTCACAACCAACAATCTTTCTCAACTCAAAAATCAAAGGAACGATAAAATGCCAAAAGACGATTGCTCCCAGACTTTGGTCAAGATTATATTTATCCCAAACTTCACGACAATCATCATTGGCACAGAAATGCACAATCTCCACACCAGCAAAGGTTTTGCCCACATTCTTGATGTTTTTGTCGAAAATAGAATTGATTTCCTGAGAATCTGTTGTAGTATGAAGGATACGAGCCACTTCATCTTTCTTCAATCCTTTTTTTGCCCTAACAGATTCCAAAATGGCTTTCAATCCATCCCTATCTTCTTCTGGCACGTTTCCCCCATTCAGCTTTTCAGACAAAGTAGAACAAAGTTCCTTGAGCCTAGTCAATTTTTCTCCTTCTATGAATTCATCAAACAACAATCCACACTTCAAAGAAAAGAAGAACAACACATTAGCATCGCTATCTTTCACCACATAATAGGCAACAACACCAGACTCATCTTCTTGATAGGCCTCATTCAGCAAAGCATCCGCAACATTGTTGTTTCGAGTGCTATAGAAAGAATCGATCAATCGCAAATTCTCTTCATTAGAAGCCAGCCGTTCACAACGAAGAGAATGTATCAAAGCCATTTGTTCCTCAGTTATTCTCATGGTTTATGCAGTATAAAGATTTAATTGACGCAAAACTGCTCGTCTTTCACGAACCCTGTTGGCATCAACCATAATGTCTTCTGTTTTCATCTCTACCTCACATGAATCCTGTTCATCATAGCCTTCTCTTGCGTGTTTCCAAGAAAACTCTCCATGCGTTAAAGTACTCAAACTCCAAGACTTCTGTGGAGCATAAGTTTTAAACACCATATCAAACACTGGCTCATATTGTACAACCTGCTCTTTATCCATCAATTCTGGGAGAGAATCATTTTTATAATGCTGGCGAATCTGAACCATGACAGGACCATATTTCCAAGCCTCAAATTGTGCATCAAACATGGGTTCGCCCTTTTGAATCAAGCACTCACGCTGCGTGAAATAAAGTAGCTTATGCAACTTCATTTCATCAATACGAACGCCAAAATCATCCATATAGCGCTTGTATATATAAGAGGCAACTTGTAATATTCCCATCATAGTCATTATTCATTTTATAGTTTATTGCCGCAAAGTTACGCTTTTTTATTGAAACCGCCAAAGAAAATCAAAAGAAATCTGCGAAAATCCGTGTAATCCGTGCCTTATCTATATCCTAAGAAGCTTATGACACACCCTCACAAAACGGGTGAATGAGAGTAAGAAAACGAATGAATGAGAGCAAGAAGAGGGGTAAAAGAAGGATTTTAACCTACTAAGACAGTTCTTTCAACTAAGAAAAGAAACATTTATACTTAGATAAAATCTCCGTTCATAGACGTTGAATGTCCGTTCAACGTCGATGAACCGCCATTCATAGACGCTGAACCGCGGTTCAACGTCGATGAACGGAGATTTCAATAGGGTTAAAGAACATTTTATCCTATAATCAACCAAGACTTTTCCCGAGATTAACCCATTATTAATACAGCAAGAAGGAAGAAAGGAGATAAGAGGAAGCCTGAAAAGAAATAAAAGGTATAAGGAAATGAGATAAGGGGCATAAATGAAGAAAAGATGTTTTTAATTTGGTGGTTTCACCATTTATTCGTATCTTTGCCAACAAAGAGAATATCACTTAAAAGAAAGGCGAGCAATTATGGCAAGAAAACTATATCCGATAGGATTACAAACTTTCGAACGAATCAGAGTGGAGGATAAGTTCTACATTGACAAGACGGAATATGTATATCGTATGGCACATACTGATGGTACTTATTTCTTCCTGAGCCGTCCACGCCGTTTCGGAAAGTCGCTGTTGCTGACTACCATGAAGAGCTATTTTGAAGGAAAGAAGGAGCTTTTCAAAGGACTCGCCATCGAAAAGCTGGAAAAGGATTGGATAAGCTATCCGGTGCTGCATTTCGATATGAGCATGGGCAAACACATGGAGATAGCCCAGCTGGAAAGATATTTCGACCAGCAACTTGCAGAACAAGAGCAGAAATGGGGTATTACGAATCCGGCTGTTGATGCCAACGTCCGCCTCATCTCACTTATCCAGACTGCCTATAGGGAAACGGGCAAGCAAGTGGTAATACTGATTGACGAATATGATGCCCCTTTGCTTGATGTGGTGCACGAGGATGAAAAACAGGAAGAACTTCGCAACGCCATGCGCAATTTCTACAGTCCGCTAAAAGGATGCGAGAAATTGCTCCGCTTCGTATTCCTCACAGGCATCACCAAATTCTCCCAGCTCAGCATCTTCAGCGAATTGAACAACATCACCAATATCAGTATGGACGAGCCGTATGCCGGCATTTGCGGAATTACGGAAGATGAACTGGTGAACGGAATGCGGAATGACATAGATGCACTTGCTGAAAAATTAAACTTATCGTATGAGCAGACGTTAGCTAAGTTAAAGGATAATTATGACGGCTATCATTTTACATGGCCTTCTCCAGACGTTTATAATCCGTTCAGCTTATTAACCTGCTTTGCCAAGCAGAAGATTGATTCCTACTGGTTTGGATCAGGCACTCCTACTTATCTGATCAATATGATGCGCAATTTCAACTTTCTGCCAGCGAACCTGGGCGAGAGTATGGAAGCCGGAAAGGATGACTTTGATGCTGCCACGGAAACCATGACCACCATCATGCCGCTGCTCTATCAGAGTGGCTACATCACCATCAAGGATTATGATGAAGAAACGGAGCTCTATACCCTAGCCATTCCTAACAAGGAAATAAGAGTTGGATTGTACAGAAGTTTGTTGCCTCATTATCTGACCTCAAAGACTGCAATGTGCAATACCACCATCGCCAAGATGTCGGTGCTTATTAAACAGCGCAAGATAGACGAAGCATTACAGTTGCTGAAATCGTTTTGGGAGACTGTGCCTTATTGCAACAACACCCATTACGAAGGGCATTACCAGCAAACGATGTATATCAACTTTGCCTTGCTCACGAATTTCAGGATTATAGTGGAGCAACATACGTCAAAGGGGAGAATTGATATAACCATGGAGACGGACGATACTATCTATGTAATGGAGCTGATGTTTGGAAAGACTGCCCAGGAGGCTCTTGAGCAGATAGAAAGCAAGCATTATGCCGAGGCCTTTGCCATGAGCGGCAAGGAAATTATCAAGGTAGGTATGAGCTTCAATATCAAAGAAGACAACACCATCGTGTTCGATTGGAAATCATCAGAAATTTAGATGACAAAAACAAAAAGCGTGCAGGCGACTATGATGTGGCTTGCACGCTTTTTCCTCGAAGATAGAGTTCTCACTTACATTAGGATTTATTATCTTATATATCCCAACAAATCAAGATACATCATCCTTGACTCTAAGTGTTCATCTTCAGGAATATGATTTGCCTCTTTCTCCAAACTCTCAGTAGAGTACAAGAATTTGAAGCCATTCTTTTCATAAAAATGAAGCACATTTTCCTTATTATAAGCATCAACAACAATGAAACGGCAACCAGTCTTATTGTCTGGTAACAAAAACCAAGATATGATATAGTCTATCGCTTGTGATCCAATACCATCATGAGTACTTTGAAAATCCTTGGCTACTCCAAGTCTTCCAATCAATACTGCAGGATAACTCCTTGTTCTTTTAGAATTAGGAATTTTCCTCTGTATTCGATTTCTTGAAGCATTTGGAATTAAAGCTGCCTTGATACTGTCGTTAGCTAATGTAAAGGCACAGACTATTTCATCCTTACCACTTCTTTCAGTTGCAAAGAAATATGTCTTCCCTAATAATTGCCCATCATAGAGACAAGCCTCTCGATGAAAGAAGTCATCAAGGTCTTTATCGCCACAGCTAAAAGTATCAAGCTCCTCTTTTGTCGTAACTCGATAAAGAGAGCAATTACTTTGCAAAAGGACTCTTTCCTCCATGCGCTTTCAAATTAGCAGTTGAACGAATCAAAATCTTCTCAACGTCATCAAATGACATTCGCAATGCCTTTCTTTGTGGATTGCGCTCATTCTCCTCTGCCTCACGAACAAATCGTTCAGCGGTCTCACCTGTCAAAACAGGAATGCTTCTTATCTCTAATGCCATAATCTTCTCCTTTTAAACGTTTAATAATGTCGCAAAATTACACATATTCTTCGAAACCACCAAGAAAATCACAAGAAATCTGCAACTTATCATCAAATAACCACGAAATCAATCGTAAACTATAAACTATTAACTGTAAACTATAAACTGCTATTCCCAGGCGGTCCCATCCCGCACAACATGGCGCAGACCAGAAGCAAGTTGTAATAAGGCGGTCCCATCCCGCACAACATGGCGAAGACCTTTGATGGTCCGCCAACCTTAGAGCGTAGCGGTTCTGAGCACCGAGTAGGGCGGTTTCCCTCTTCTTCCCTGAGGTTTCTGTCCCCCGCTAACGGGGGAACCGAAGGGGGTGTAAAGACCATTGAAGAAGACCGAGATGAGAGGTGGAGCCTTCCTTAAGGGTAAGGAAGGACGGGTAGGTTTTCGAAAAAACTACTTCTTTGCCAAAGAAGAGCCAGAGCAATTCGAAAGTGCATACGTTCCAATCACCCCATAAATTAAATTCATTTTTATTGTTCCTCATCTTCCCAGAACTCAGGAAGAAGAGTATAATACTTATCCTCAGGCGTAGAATCTATGTGCTTCAACACATAACAAAGCCAACGCTCAGGATTTTTATCTAGCACCTTACGCTGTAATGGTGATATACCAAAACCAGTACATAAACCTATATCCACTTATCCAAATAACATTTAAAATCCTCTATACCTATAACCTCCACTTTAGGAAAAGGAATATTTTCCAGGACCTTAAAGTGCTTGTCTTCTGTAACAATACACTTTGCATTTGCAGCAATGGCACAATCTACAAACTTATTGTCATCTTTATCTGCCTCAATTAAAGCAAAAGTATAATGAGGATCTTTGCGAATTACATTGGGTCTAGTCAATATAGCATAAACGATGGCCTCAGAAACTTGAGGAGATATATTACGAGATAAAACCTCTGAATACTCCTCTATTATTTCATTGGACACACAAAGGTTATAATCGCCACTAAGAAAAGCATTCCACACCTTACGATACGGACTTCTAGGGGCGATTGACATAATCAAACTATTTGTATCCAATACAATATTCATAACCTAAAGATTATAATATTGGTTTATTGTACGGAGTACGTTCATGGAGATGCCGGAAACTCTCGATACGTTCTTCATTCAGGGTTCCTTCATTCCACATCCTATCTAATTCAGCATCAGCCATCTGAACAAAATAATCGGAGATTACCTTATTCAAATCTCGCAAAGCCTCAGGAGTCTTGATAAATGACAGCATATCGAGGATTTGCAATTGAGCTTGATTCATTGTTGCTATCTGTGCCATAATAATTCATTTTATTAATATCTAACCGCAAAGTTACGCTTTTTTCTCGAAACCACCAAGCAATTAACAAGAAATCTGCAAGTTATCAGCAAATAACCACGAAATCAACCGTAAACTATAAACTATTAACTGTAAACTATAAACTGCT
Source organism: Segatella copri (assembly GCF_015074785.1). NCBI lineage: Bacteria > Pseudomonadati > Bacteroidota > Bacteroidia > Bacteroidales > Prevotellaceae > Segatella > Segatella copri. The sequence continues at coordinate 61,084 of NZ_CP042465.1, read as the reverse complement.
ATTCTATAATGAATTGTGCATGCAAAGTTAAGAAAAAAACAATATTCAAAGGCAAAAAACCAAGAAAAATCTCAGAAACTTATAATCTTTTATAAAAAGAACAATATATTACACCTTTTCTTACGTAATCTAGATTTTTTTGTTAACTTTGCAGGAAAAGTACAATATAATACACTACTTGGTATGAAAATTCAAGAAGTAATGAAATTGCAGCGTAAGAGTCTGATATCCATTAATATTAATAGGAGATTCATAGATATAGGAGGCTAATAGAAATGAAAAAAGAATCAAAAGTTAACCAAGCAAAATATGTAGAACTCAATTTGTTTCCTGAGGAGGAAGAGGATCATCAGAAAGACTCTATCTCTTCAGAAGACATGGAAAGCGATACTTCTCCAGACAAAGAGTATGACTTGACTGATTTGTTTGAAAGACTTTCCCAATCAGCTTTTCGCAGCCGATTCCATCTCTCGAAGAAGGATAAGGAATATATTGCAGAAAAGGGTTTGGCTACCATCCGTAAGCATGCGGAGGATTTCGTTGCCAAACGCCTTGCTCCTGCCGTGATTCCCAATGACGGCAAGCAGACACCGATGAGAGGGCATCCTGTATTCATTGCCCAGCATGCTACAGGCTGCTGTTGCCGTGGTTGTTTCTTCAAATGGCATCATATACCTGCCGGAAGACAGCTGACAGGAGAAGAACAGCAGTATGCTGTAGCAGTACTGATGGCATGGATTGAAAAACAGGTTTAAAAAGCATGAAGTTTTAGCAGCAAAGTTTAAATTAATTATCCATTGTTGTCAATTTTGCAGAATATTTAGTCAAAATTGGCAAAAACTGTTTACTCCAAATCTACAAACCGGGTTGGCACGTAACTTGCTCCTACATAGAGTGAAAGCCGAAGCCGAAAGGGCAAGGGGAACGACAAGAACCCTAAGTAATGACAGTTGAGGGTTTCTAGAAATCCTTGAGTCTCGTAAGCCGAAGCAATCGTTATTAAAAAGGATAAATTAAAAACAATGAGAAATCCCGACTGAGCCGGAAGGCGAAGAGAGGACGAGAAAAATAGAATTAGGAGGTTTTACATGATGTTGTTAGCTCGTAGAAATAACAGTGTTTCAAATTGGTTGAACAGTTGGTTTAATGACAACTTCTTTGATACAGGCTTGATGCCACACATGAACGCAACAGCTCCTGCAGTCAACGTCAAGGAAAGTGCTACAGCTTATACGATGGAGGTTGCAGCTCCTGGTTTGAAGAAAGATATGGTCAAGATGAACATCGATAAGGATGGCTATCTGAATGTATCCATCGAGAACAAGGATGAGAAGAAGGAGGAGAAGAAGGAAGAGCATTACTTGCGTCGTGAGTTCTCTTACAGCAGCTACTCTCAGAGTTATGCTTTGCCAGAGGATGCTGATCAGGAGAAGATTTCCGCTGAGGTCAGTGACGGTGTCTTGAAGATTGAGATTCCTAAGATAGCCAAGGAGGAGAAGAAAGACGATGTTAAGCACATTGAGGTTAAGTAATCTTTCTTGAAGTGCTATGCAGCTTTCAAGATACATTCATTGCATCGAGAAAATAATTAAAACTGGGGGCTAGTCCTGATTATGGGGCTAGCCCTTTTTTTAAACGAATAATTAGATGAATTAAAGCAACCTTGCTGTCAGTAATAATGTCAATATGAGCTTAGCCACTCTTAAACCTATTGCCCTTACGCATATTTGTGCAAATATAATTTTAGATAGTCCAAATTTGTTGCTTAATAGAATGTCCTCGTATGATAACCTTCTCTTAAAATATTATTTGAAATAGTCAAACAGAAAAATTGGGAAAGCATTGAGTACAGCTACTTTGCAATCTTCGGTATTCACATACTGTTCTACTTGTGAGTTGAATAAATAGTATCATACTTCGAATGCGTTACCTCTAAACATTTTTTCTATATTATGCCCGAATCTCAACTCTTTTTGAGTGCAGTCGCTCAACGGCTTGATTTTGTTGTCTTGCAAGATGAAATTGCAATCTGGACGAAGCAAGTCGTTGGTCATCAGATAGGTGTTGTGTGATGACGTAAAAGCCTGACATGGAAGGGAAAAGAGGGTTTTGCAAACCTCATAAGAGAGTCTGAAATGATAGAAAGCATCAAATTCATCTATGAAAACGAACGATGCTTTTGTCATCTGTTTCAGCCAGTAATATAGCAGCATCAGAGATTGAGTACCCGTTGATGCAATCTTATCGAAAGGAATGCGACCTAATCCAAATACGCAATACAACTCTTTATCATCATCCTTTGGCTCCTGAAACTCAAAACTTTGTCCGCTTACCCGATGGATGAATTCCTCAAAGTCCCGAGTCAGCTTCTTCTTGATGATATACTCATCGAGATTTGCCGGAGCAGTAGCCAACCCCATAAACTCATTTTTTTCAACACTTCTGAACCATAACATTGAGTTTACGAATTGCTGCAGTTTCAGAAGATAATGTTCCTTGGCAAGAGGATAGGAAGTAAGCAGAAAGTTTACGATGGATACATTATTGGCGTTATTGGCAAGGTTTGCCTTCACCGCAGAATCCATCGGGAATTCAACATCATCCAATGTCAAGACAGAATTCTTGTTGCAGAAAATAAGCTTGTTATTCACAACAAGTTCTTCTTCCTCCAGTTTTCCATCAGGTGATTTGCTATATGTATATAGTAACGTATTATCTCTAAACTTGAATGTATATTCAAATTTTACGGGGAAGTTCAACTTTCCCGTATATGTAAAGTTATCATAATAGTTCACCTTCTTCCACTTCTGTGAAAGATGATTGGTAATGTCGAAGATGGCCATTGCAAAGTTCGACTTGCCAGAACCATTAGGTCCATATACGATGCCATTCTTGATGATACCATCTTTAATGGCAAAAGTATTGAAGGAATAGTTACTTGGTTTCGACAAATCCCATTCTATACGATTGGCAAATCCTCTATAGTTCGTTACGGCAAATTTTACTAGCATGCTTATATATACTTTATTTTTAATTGATAACAATTTTGTTGGTGCAAAGCTAATACACACTTAAACAATGCAAACTATCTTTTATTATAATGTCAAGTGCAGCTAAGCAGTTGCAAAGATATACAAAATATCAATACGCCGTAATTTTTTTACGGATATTTAAGATAATAATCCTTGCAATACAATTTATATGCTTTATTTTATTTTTGAACATCAATAATCAGTAGTTGTACAAACTTAGAACAGAACCATTTGTGCCTTCTCCTTCATAATCTCCAGAAAGCGGAAGTTGACTGCAGATATTGCAGATTTCTGCATCATCCAAATGTTCTGTTAACTCCAGATGAAATCCCCAACTGGTAGCATGCAAATCCCAGACACCATAACCGCATGCGTTGACTGCTGTAATGATGGTATCTTGAAGTTGCCATATTTCCGTGAAGTCTCTCATCCTTTCTTTACCACCCACTTAAAGTTTTCCTTTCCTGCTCCTATTTCAAAGTGAAGCTTGGCAATACCGAGGTCCATCTTGGTATATCCTACCATTGAGAAGCCTCTCTTGGCAAGAACTTTGGGTTTACAACCAGCTTTTGTACCTTCCTGGTCTTGCAGGAAGAATGAGAACTTTTGCTGATTGATGGCAGTGGGAGCAAGAAGAGCTGCTTCCACGCCCTTTCGGAACCATGAAGGAGAATTGCTGGTTGCATTGCTCACCTGTTTCATGGTCTTGATTTTGTGACTAATCCCTTGTGACTCTCCGTATCCCAAGGCAATCATGCATGTCAACTTCTCCCCTTTTTCTATCTTGTAGGCTTCATTCACCTTGCGATAGCTTAATCCTGCCCAGCAGGTGTTGAGTCCTAGGGCTTGGGCAAGCAGCACAAGCTGTTCGCCATAATAGCCAATACGCTCATCAAGATCGTCGTCTTTTTGCCCTGCCATTACGAGATAGTTCTCCACGCCATGGAATTTTCCATATGACATAATGCCGGAGAATGCCTTGGTTTCTTGGGTAACCAGTTGTATGTGAAGGCCACCCTCTTTGTTGCACTCCAAGATTTTTTCTTCAAGTGCTCTAACTACCTCAGTTGAAAGAGGTTTGTGTATGTACTTTCGTACACTATGTCTTTGTTTGATAGCTTCTTCTATAGTCATGATTTCTATAATGAATTGTGCATGCCTTCCCTATCGACGGTTGAAAAAATCATGGATATCCTTGGCATGGAGGTTAAATATGAGATTCGTCAAACCGTTCAGACGAGGAGAAGTAATTTTCAGCAAAATATCAAAGAGGTAAATATAGGCTAGAATTTTCATGTCCAAAACTCTTCTTCGCCAGTGGGTTGCATCTTGCTCCCGCACTTTGGGCAAGTATGCATATCCCACCTGTGAATCCTGTCAGAACCACATCTTAGACATAGCCTTCCTACAAGAGAATTAAAACTAGGTGCAGCATCACCAATTACTCCACCCACCACAAGAGGTACTATGTTTCTGCAGTCAGGACAAGACATGGCTTCGATATGCTGTCCCATGAAGCCACGTCCCTCATATACTTCGGTCTCGTACCCACAATCCTGGCATCTGAATATCTTCTTTAGTGACATAAATAATCTCCTTTCTTACCATTTTAACACCCAACTTGCATCGGAGTATTTTCCTATAATCTCTGCGTCCTTGATGACATGAAGCTGGTGGACATACTTGTTTCTCTTGCTGGTATCTATAGCTTTACCTTCCTTGTCATGGCTATTGAATATTTTGGCAAATACGAAATCAACTGCTCCATGCTATTTTCGATACTCTCAATAGTCGGTATATCTTTGTAGGCAAGGTCAGGAAGTTCTTTTGCATAGACGTTGCTTAACACTGACCATACATTATGCAGGTCACTGATGATAGGAGAATCCATAATGTCTTTGTTTTGCCATCCTTCGGGCTTGTCAAATCTTTGTTGGTCTTGTGCAAACAAGTTGCTGAAGTCCAATTTGAAAGCGTCACTTTTCAAATAGTCCTGTGTCTCAGCATCATTCAAGAGGAAATGCAAATCATAGAAATGACGTATCTTGGCTGTCAACTCCGACATGTAGTTGTCGGCCAAGGAACACCGAAGTAATGACACCAATTTTTCTGTCAATGTCCTACGCCTGTCGAGAACATTCACCTCGAAAGGTTGCATATCATATTCCTCTATCAAGTTCTCGTTGCCTGTCTTTTGCAAGAACTCGGTCAAGAAGCTTTGCAGTTTACATTTCTGAAAAGGATATGGATTGGCAAATGAATTGATTTCGACAAGCAACTGTCCTGCTTTGATAGCACCTACTTGTAATGTATCAATGGCTCGTGGATAAGAATAGTATGCCTTGTGATAGTGAGACCCCTTGCTCGTAAAACCAGGCATATCCATTTCCTGCAGACCTTTCGTCATGCTTTTGGCTGTTCTCTTGATCAGCATCTTCAATTGGTTGCCGCTGAGCGTCCATGCCTCAGAGATAGCAATATCTATGTCTTCTGAGAATCTACTACCGATACCATATGCTTTTGTAAGACTTGTTCCTCCTTTGAAAATGGCACGGTTATCCTTGTCGTTCGCAGCCATCAAAGACAACGATCGACAAATCCAATAGTCTTTCTCTATAAAGATACTCATAATGCCGAGTCCTCCATCTTCTACAGGTTGCGATGCTGCTTGCAATGCATCAGAGAACAAATCCCTGTTTTCATGTAATCTCATATGATGTTCCAGTTTTTTTTGTTTGATAATACTTTGTCGGAGACTGGCAACTTGTAGCTGGTCACTCCATTCAATGTTTTACTGATGGTTTCCGTTTCAAGCCCCATGTTCTCGTAGATGGCTCCAAGCAAAGCTCTTACATAAGGTGTGTATGCCAAGGATAGTTCTGCCAATTCTTGCTTCTGTTCCATTGAAAGAGTATTGATTGCTTTGCAAATATTCGTCACACATTCATCTGGTGAAGTGGCAGGAATGTCCTTTATAAGGCGCAGAGCATCCAATATTCTAAGTAGTGGAATATTGCTTGATGTTATGGCGTTCTCTTGTAACAAGAAAGATATTTTCACGCCATTCCTTGTGATAGGTCTCCGATATTTATTTGTGCCGACAAGGATGGATGAGCTTATCTGTGTAGTCAACCCTAGGGATGCAAATGCGGCAGTTCCGGTAATGTAGCCTACAATCTTGCCATTTTGCTCCAGAAAGTCTTTTACAAGTTCAGAATCTGCAGGTTTCAGATTTCCAAAAATGGTCTTCTTCGGAATATAGTATTTTCCCTTTGCTATCTTTTGCAGTTCGCCTTGGTGCACAAGACGGTTGAGAGCTTTGGCAAGTGCCGGCTGATACCGCATCTCCACCCCAAAATCTCTTGTTGTCAATACGACCCCTGCAGGGGTCAATGACAATTTTTCCTTTATCAGACTTGCTATAACCATGTTTATCTCCTATTTTCGAGTGCAAAGTTAATAAAAGTCTTGTTTTTTACGCAATAAACTTGACTTTTATATATTTCTTTAACTATTTTCATGCTATAATCCATTCAATATCCTTTCATCCTCCCTTGTTTTTCCATAGCAAATTTAGCCCACATTGCAGCAGCCTTTGGTGAAAAACTTAAAGATTCCTAACGAAATCCTAGATTTTGGCAGTTTTTTTCATAGCACAACTCCCCTACCAGCTCCGCTTTGCCGAGCCAGTTAAAATCAGCGAAAACAAACAGTCGTTCCATTCCTACTCCTTTTTAGATGCTCGTTGACGATTCTTCAGTCCCATATCCTGCAATGCCCTTCCGAGTTTGTCATCCTTTGCCAGGAGCAAGATGTCATCATCCAGCTGAAGAGCATAGAGTACACGAAGGTAAATTCCGATGGAAACCGTTGGTAATCCCTTTTCTACCTTGCAAAGTGTAACTTCCGAGCATGTTGCCCTTTCTGCAACTTGCGCCATGCTCAGGTTGCGCCGTAATCTGGCAAGCTTAATCTGCTCACCCACGATTTCCGTCTTTTGAATCAACTTCCTTGGAAGTTTGTTTGCCATTGTATTCTTTGTCATAGCTTTAATCTTAATTATAATATGCAAAAATACATAATTTACTTTATTATAAGATGGGTTATCAAGTTTTTTAAAGAATAATTAGATGTATTAAATTAAACGCAGAAATCTGCCGGCATTACTGCCAGCAGACCTCTGCGTTTTAATTATATTGAAAATCAGATATTTGTTACTCTGAAACAGCAGCCTGTTCTATCTCTGTTGACTCCTGCTGGGCGTTCTTCTGTGGAGTCTCCTGAACCTCAGCTGGCTGCTCAGATTGGGTTGTTTCTACAGACTCTGCTGTTGTCTCTGCAGGAGTCGCCTGCTCTGTTGAATCTTCTGTACCAGCCTGAGGCAAAACAGGTGTGCTGATCTCTGCTGAATCCTTTGGAGTTTCAGGTGCTACTGTATCAACTGGAACTACTTCAGAATTATCTATCATCATTTTGCTTGATGCAAATACGTTGCTTACTGAAACCATTACCATAGCTGCGATAGCTGCAAAAACGAACTTCTTCATAATCTTATCTGTTTTAAATTGTTACTATTTATTGTTATTTACTCTGTTTTGTGGATTCATTATCGAACCCGCTATTCATAGTTGCAACCTGCATGCCAAAAGATAATAGAAAAGATGATAAGCTTGATATACAGAGACTTATAATTTGTGCGCCATAAATTACCCCTGTGGAATTTGGGGAAAAGGTGTAGAACTATTCCCCAAAAAACTGGGGAATAGCAAGATTATGGCACCACGTAACATCATCTATAGCAATAATGCTTCCTTCGATTTAAATATTCCAGGTCTTCTTGGTGAGCATAGGCTTCCTTTTCAAACCTGATGTTGTAATATGCCCGCATCCAATCCCGATATCTGAGATATAAGAAAAACCATTCTATAGATGTACCAGAGGTAGAATGGGATATACAACAACTCCCTTGCTTGGGCCGTATGTATGAGCTCATGGTTGAGTTCCACTTTAGAAAGCTCTTCGCAAGTAACAATCATGCCAAAGAGATTGATTGCAATGAAGCTTTTCATGAAGGAACGTCTCTTGATTCTGACAATCCTAGACATCAGCCACAAGATTGCAGAGTTCATCGAGGAAGTTAATCATCATGCTACCATTGCCTCTAGACTGGGAAGCTGCCCTTTTTCCGGCAATTCCCATAGCTTTCATGGCATGAAAAGATGCTTCCAGAGGATCGGAGTTCACAGCAAGAAATGCCCCAACGATACCAGTGGCAGTACATCCCATTGCAGTAACCTTGCTCATCATGGAATGTCCTTCATGAACATAAGCCATTCTTTCGCCATCCGTGATGAAGTCTATGGCTCCAGTTACAACTATGATACAGGAAAGTTGCTGAGCCAGTTTCTTAGCCTGTTTCTCAACCTCATAGGTTTCCTGGTGACTGTCCACTCCCTGCATGCCTATCTGGTGAGAGTACAATGCCTGAATCTCACTGGCATTTCCCTTGATGACTGTAGGGTGACACCTGAGGATAATCTGTGATGCTATATCCATACGAAAGCGGGTGGCTCCTACTCCAACCACATCAAATACGATAGGAATTCTTTTTTTCATGGCAGTTTCCCCTGCCAGTATCATCGAGTGAGCAGTGGTGCTTTCCGGAACACCCAGGTTGAGAGCCAAGGCATTGCTCTTGCTACTGATTTCCTCCACTTCTTCCTCGGCACGCGCCATGATAGGTGATGCTCCAATAGCCAATAGGCTGTTGGCAACAAAGTTCATAGCCACATAATTGGTTATGTTGTGTATGAGAGGCTGCTGCTCTTGTATCAATCGTAAATCTGTCTTCATTTGTTTCACTACATTATTAATATATACTGTACCCATTGTCCCTGCACCATTGTTTGGCATGCTCAAATCCTTGGGCTGTGGCTCTGAAGATGTCCCCCTTGAGCAGCTTTCAGCCACCATTGGTGAGCCTTTACGTGGTCTTCTTTAGTTCCCTGCCCCAGGTAAAATGCATTGGCAGCGTTAACCTGTGATTGTACATCTCCTTTCTCTGCAGCAATCAGATACCAATGAAGAGCTCTTTCGAAGTCCTGTTCCACTCCATCTCCCTGGTAGTAGCATTCTGCCACATTGTAGCATGCGTAAATATCACCCAGTTCAGCAGCCTTCATGTACCACTGAAATGCCATCACATGATCCTCCACAACACCGATGCCTTGCGCATAGCAGACACCCATGTTGTTCATCGCCATTAAATCTCCTTCAAGAGCTTGCTGACGATATTTGTTTGCCGTTTCACGTTCCTTTTTCATTTCTGTAATCTCAACTTGGGTGCAAAGGTACAACTTTAATTTTGAATTTCGACACCCTAAAGATACAAAAAGAAAAGGCAGCTGCAAGCATCTTCACAAACGCCTACAACTGCCATCTCTATAATATAATATGAAAACTTCTTTCTACAATTCTCTCAAATTTTCATGAAACCAAGCACATGATAGAAATTGCCAAGGAAAAGGGCATACCAGTATGGATATATAAATATCTAAAGTTTCGCAAGTGAAAATTCACAAGCGTGATTTAACGTAATTTTGGAATAAAAAAGGCTCTGAAGTTTGTATAACTCACAGAAAATGAGTATCTTTATAATCGCTAAACAATAAAGATAAAACTTCAAAGCCGTGAGCAAAGATACAAAAATTATTTCAGATCTGCGAAGCTTTTTCGCAAAAAATGACGATAATCGTGCAATTAAGTGCATTATGGGTGTGATGGAACATATAAATATACGCTCCAGCCAGATTGGAGTAGAGAAGAAAGAGAACTGCAAGTTCACCACTTTGCAGGTACTCAACCTCCTCATGCTCTTCCCGTTCTTCGTAGTCAAGAATGCGAGTCGATACTCCAACTCGTCCTTGAGTAAATTGTTCAATTGTGATAAAGACATGTTCTATCGTTTTATGAATGATGGCAACGTCAAGTGGCGCAAGTTACTATATGCAATGAATCTTCAGCTGATAAAGAAGATATCAAGCAGCACAACTGTTCATCATGACAAGCCGGTTTGTTTGATTATTGATGATACTGATGCACCTAAGACTGGTATGACGACCGAACTCATAGGAAGAATCTGGTCTCATGTTCATCAAAAGAGCATCCTTGGTTATAAGTGTCTGACCATGATGTTGTCCGATGGCGTTAGCCAGCTCTTTCTCGATTTCTCTCTTCATGGTGAGGAGGGAAAGGACAAGCAAAAGGTTCAGGGACTTACTGCTAAGCAACGCAAAGCTCGCTATACCGAGGACCACGAAGGGCAAGCGGTAAAAGATCGTGTGGATGAATATCTGATGAAGAAGACAGACAAGGCCATAGATATGGTCAAGTATGCCATCAAGCGAGGTGTTCGCTTTGATTACTTGCTCGTAGATAGCTGGTTTTCAAACACTAAGCTTGTGCGTTTCATTTCCAGCAGACATATCAAGTGTCACCTGTTGGGCATGATTAAACTGGGCAAAACCAACTATGCAACGAAGCATGGCAAGATGAATGCCAAGCAAATCATCAAGCACCTGCAAAAGGAGAAGGCATGCAAACACAACAAAATACTTCGCTGTACCTATTGTACAAGGGACGTTAAGTTGGATGGTGTGCCAGTCCGTTTGTTCTTTTGCAAGCGAGGACGCAAGGGAAACTGGAATGGGTTGTTGACCACAGACCTTTCTCTTAGCTTCCTTGAGGCGTATCGTATTTATGCCAGACGATGGGCTACCGAAGTTGCATACAAGGATTGCAAGACCTTGCTGAACTTTGGTAAATGCCAGTCTGTACATTTTGCCGCTCAAATTGCTAGCTTCACTTTGACAATGATGCAGTATAACATCTTGTGTACAGTGAAGAGATTTGAAGCGTATGAAACCATCGGTGGTCTCTTTACAGAGGTTACCAATGACACTCTCGAGTTGTCCGTAACGGACAAGATATGGGCTATCATTTTGGACTTCGTTCTGGAAGCAGCAGAGCGTTACTCTATAGATGCTACAGAGTTGCTGGCAGATTTCATCGAAAGTAATCCTGTTGCCCATACGCTGCGTAATATGTATATTTATAAACAAGCAAGTTGATATTTATTCACTTGCGAAACTTCAGTAAATAATCCTATTCAATAAAGTTAATAAACATTGTTTAATTCGATCCATAACTGTATTTACTTATATTTAATATCTCCATTACTAATGTCTCTTATCCCCAGGCGGTCCCATCCCGCACAACCATGGCGAAGACCTTTGATGGTCCGCCAACCTTAGAGCGTAGCGGTTCTGAGCACCGGAGGGCGGTTACATCCCTTGCCCTTTTGGAAAGGGCGAGGGCTTGGGAGTGGGTTAAGGACCCTCCCTCAAGGGAGGGACAGGAGGGTCTATTTACAATACATCCCCTCATAATACTTCTGATACTCCCCAGAAGTAACATGATCCATCCATTCCTGGTTCTCGAGATACCATTTTACGGTCTCCTCGATACCCTCCTCAAACTGGAGAGATGGCTCCCAACCGAGTTCATTCTGAAACTTGCGAGAGTCGATGGCATAACGCATATCGTGACCCTTTCTGTCTGTTACATAAGTAATGAGGTCCGTATCCTCGCCTTCCCTTCTGCCGAGCAGAAGGAAAAGGTAAGATATGGTTTTCAATATCCTTATTTCAGATATTTTCTGTCATTATCCTCAAACCAGTCAGCGAGAGCTTCCTCAAAACTCCACTTAAACTGATAGCCACAGTTCTTCAACTTCTCACCACAGATATTAGTAGAAATCTGGAGTTTCTTCACTCTGGCAGGACAGATACCCATTGGCGAACCAAGAAGCATGGCAGTTCTAGCCATAGGCATGATAACCCAGTTAGGAATATCAGGTACAAACTGAGTTAAACCTGTTACCTTTTTCATAGCCTCAACAATATGCTGGATAGTATAAGCAGGCTCGAAGCAACAGTTATACAACTCAACACCATGTTCATGATGTTCCAAGCGATACAACATGAAGCGAACCAACTCCTTTACATAGATACAAGCCTTGATGGTATCCTTTCTGCCAGGATACGCAAACTTATGACCACGGATAGCCCAATACAATCTGGTGAAGTTACCATTCTCACCCTTTCCGAATACCACACCAGGACGAACGATAGTGAGCTGGCGATGAGCCGCATCACCATTCTGCCACTTCTCATGAATCTTCTCAGCCACCAATTTAGAGATACCGTATGCAGTATTAGGAGTAGGCAAAGTAGTCTCCTTCTTCAATTCCTCAGCAGCTCCGTATGGTGCAATACTAGAAGTAAACACAATCTTCTTGATATTCCACTTCTCTGCAAAAGCCACCACATTCTCAGCACCACGGATATTCGTCTCAAAATACTCATGATCCTCATGTCCAGGAGTACGATGCACAGCAGCAAAGTTGAAGATGACATCATCCTCTGTAGGAGTAAATGGCAAGTTCTCGATAGGCTTACGGATGTCATACTCGATGAAAGTTGACTGCAACTTCTGACCATCACGCAAAGCAGGCTTGTAATCCTTCACTACTGGATTAGGAGTACCAGGCTTAACGATGTCGAGGTTATATACTTGGGCGTTAGGATAACGCTCCTTAATCAAATTTGTAAGATGGGTACCAATGAAACCAGTACCGCCAGTGATAATATAGTTCATGATGAATGATTTAGTTTATTAGCATATTTCTTTGCTCCTTCTCGAAAGTATCCTTAGTGATAATACCTTGGCGCAATTTATATTCATTAGCAGCTCTTTTTATATCCATAGAATCAGGATAAGCCTTAATCGACTCAGAAATAAACTGCAACATCTTTACCACGTTCATTTTCTTCACATAAGCCTTGTACTCTATTTCCATAGCTACATACAATTCTTCCTTTTTCAAAGAATAGCTATTCTGAACCGCATCCATCAGTTCAGAAATTACTTTTATGTCATCCCTTCCCAAATTGTGTTTTTTGACCAAGCATCTAAAATAAGCATGGATATGATACGTATTATCAGGATCATTCTCATAATTTTCCCTAGCCATGCTAAATGCATCATCAAATCGATTTCTACACAAAAGAACAGTGACCAACTCCCGCTTTGCCTTTTGCATCTTCGATTTTTTCAGCGTCTTTAGATAATATTTTTCAGCCTGCTCATAATCACCTTGATTACGAAAGAAAAAGCCCTTCAAAAAATCAGCATCAGCTCCATCAATATTCTTGACTTCTGACCAAAAACGCTCACAACTTCTTTGGTTATTCTTTGCCATTCTACATAAGGCAAGGCATGCCCAATAAGAGATTTCACGATGTATATCTTTATAATAACTATGAAGATCATTGGCAATACTATCACAAATTTTTATTACTAAAGGATAATTATGTTTATTATACACATCCATTAGCGACTTTATAACGACAGAAGGAACCAAGAAGGCATTGCTATTTACTTTTACATTACCTGAAATAATGTTTCTCTTTATATTATAGAGATAAAGGGAAACATCTTCGGTTATATCTGCTGTTGTAACACTATTTTCAACCACTTCTTTTACATGACATTCCAAATCTTTTGGCAATGGTATGCGATTTCTCTTAATATAGTCGCAAATAAAATGATCTAAACGAACAAAAGAATCCGAAGGCCCAAAAGTCGACAAAATTCCATAAACCATCATTTTGGAAATGACCATTTGGACAGCTTCATATTGATTTTCAAAAATTTGTTCTAAAATGTCAAACGAGATAAATTCAAAAGTAGCCAAGATAATCAAAATATCCTTTGACAATTCATCCCCCATAAACATATCAAGCAAAGGACGCATCTTAGTAGTTCCAGAATTTATTAGATGAGAAATATCGCCCTTGGCAGCAAGAACGCCCTTGTTCGCACATACTTCTACCGCATTTAGGATTTGTGAAGGTGACTGTAACAATCGATTTACAAAGAAATCAACATCAGCATCCGCTACATTATTCAAATCATAAAAATTAGCATATTGATAGAATAGCTTACGTCGATCACTACTTTTCAAAGGTAACAACTGGATATGGACTAGCTTTGGAACCTCTGACTCCACATATGAATGAGGTGAAATACCTGACTTTATAAATAAACCTATCTGCTTATTCAAATTGGGGCTATTCACAACATCTATCAGCCATTCTGGTAATTCCATATTTGGTAACACACAAGCCATATTATCCTCTACAAACACAACGGTTTGCGAATCATATATTTCATTCAACAACTCAACAGCTATTTCTGCTTTCTCATGAGGCGAAGAATCCAGCTTATTTTCTAGTTCATCCTTATTATACAATCTACAGTAAAGATTGAGATAAACTATAAAATTCTCGATACTCTCCTTTACATCCATTGTAATGCGATATGGCTCAATTTCCAAGCTCTTACCCAATTTATATAGACATTGACGAGCGAAAGCATCCTTTCCAACACCATTTCTACCAGAAATAATAACACCTCTAAGATTTCTACCTCGATTAGAGAATATCTTAGTCTCAAAAGTATCTATTTCTGCGCTTCGGCCAATAATAGTTGTCTCCAAAGCTTTTATCTTAGGGTTTTCTCTCCATATCAATCGGCGTATTTTTTGCTCAATATCTTTTCGAAGCATTTCTGGACTAACAAAATACTTCAAATTATAGCATTCATCTTTAGCCATCCATGCAGGAACATCATCCAAGGCCAAAGACTTATCGATAATATAAGGCCAAAATTGCTCTAACTGCCCGGCTGTCAGCTTATCTTTAGCTTTAGCTATCTCTTTTTGAACCCAATCTGAAGCCAGTGCTTCTTTTGAAATAAGAAGTACGAAGATTGTACACGAATCTATTGCTCTGAAAATTTCATCTATAGATTTATATGCGGGCTCGAAATCAAAACAGTCTATTTTGCAATAGTCTCGCCCTATTTTATTAACGAGCTCTTGCGCAAAAGTTTTTTGCGCACTACTATGTGATATAAACGCTTTTATCATAATTTTATACTTTTAAGTTTCAGAACAGACTCTACAAAACGTAGTCATTTTTTATAATTTCATATTTGATACAATTTTTATTAAGACATGAAATAGTCCTAGCTGATGGATTAACTATTAAATTTTGTTTTTTCGCCACTTTTAATAAAGGTAAATCATCATAATGATCTGTGAGGAGAACCTCTAAAGTCAAGTTATTTTCCCCTAAAAACAACAGAGTATTTTCACATTTAATTCTTCTCACATTTTCTTTCCAATTTATACCTCTTTTGGGCATAGGAGTAGCGCTACATCCATTCAATGCTAATCGTTTTGCAATAATTAGCGCATAAGATTCTGGTGCAGCCGTAGACAGCAACACGAACTCATTGGAATCTTGCCATTGAGAAATTATGTCTTGCACTTTTACATTTATCTTAGGCCACAAAGTATCAACAAAGTCTGATAAGTATTTCTCATTCATTAGTGATTTCGATGCCAATAATATAAGTCTTTTCATTAATTCGTGAGACACCAGCCTAGTTTTTCTTAGAAATACTAAGAAACATAACAAAAATACCAAATCCAATCTTACCTTTTTTAAAG
Source organism: Segatella copri (assembly GCF_015074785.1). NCBI lineage: Bacteria > Pseudomonadati > Bacteroidota > Bacteroidia > Bacteroidales > Prevotellaceae > Segatella > Segatella copri. The sequence goes on along the minus strand of NZ_CP042465.1, from coordinate 45,415 downwards.
CAAGCATACAAACATAAATGATGTAGTCTTTGAATGTATTGGTATCCATCAAAGTTCCATCCAAATCTACTACTAGTGCTTTCTGATTCATCTTTTAATATCATTAGACCAAGGGAAACGTATAAGAGTACGGTTGTTATATCTATAATAATCAGCCATTACAAGTGGATGCCTGGTTGTAACGGTTATAACCGCTATCTTAACATCAATATCAGGGAATTCATTCAACAAATATTGTTTGATAAGTAAAAGTGTTGCTCCGCTATCAATTGCATCATCAACTAACAACACTTTTCTCTTTCTTTCTGACAATATGGATATAATATCCTTAGGCAAACATATAGTACCTTCTCGCTTTGGATTGTTTTTCTTAGATTTATACTCTAATAATACCGACTCTAGCATACGCAGAACATTCAAGACACTATAAGGTAAGCATTGAAGTATCTTATGCAAAAGTCCCTTTTCTTTTTTTGATGTACCGCCACGCTGTATTTTAATTTCGGTGTAGATTGGCTTTGAGGGCGATACTTTAGCTACCTGTCTTCCTACAAATCCGCCACCAGTCAAAACACCGATAATGACATCAGGGTGGAACTGAGCAAATATTTCATGCCCCAGAGCGGTGCATTCTTTATTAAATTCTTCTGTATATAATGTTTTTACCTTCATTGTATTTTCTTTTGGGTTAGTTTCAATCTAAAATCAGGATTTACGAGCATGACTAATTTCTTTGCCAAAAATCTCATCTTCAAGTAAACACAAAACACAAGTTTTTGAGCGATGGTTCCTCCATTACCAGAAATAACTCTCATATATTCATCCCATTTTTGTTTGTTATGAGACTGACTGACACCTCCTAGTCTGAAGTTTACAACATCTAGGTCTATATAGAAAAACTTTGCTCCTTGTTTGTATGCACGTACAAAAAAGTCTAAGTCCATTATATACTTAAAGAAAAGTTTGTAAACTCCATATTTTTCATATGCCTCCTTAGTCACAAATGTCGCATTATGACAAATATGTAATGATAGCGGAGGAATTGGGAATTTCATTGTCGGCACATCTCTTGTCTTTGTGTCAGTCTTGTCGTTCCAAAACACTTGATTACATCTATAAATATCATATCCAGGTATGTATTTACTTGCAAACTGATTTAGCGCATTTTCAATCAATACATCATCGCTATTTACAATGCAAATTAAATCACCAGTTGCAACCTTGATACCTTTATTAAAAGCATCACTGATGCCATTATCGGGTTCTGATATTAAAACATCTACATATTTCTCATACTTTTTAATTATATCAAGAGTGCCGTCTGTAGAACCTCCATCTACAATAACATATTCCAAATTGTCATAGCATTGAACGATAACACTTTGGATAGTTTCCTCAATGTGAGCAGCACCATTATAACAAGCTGTGAGAATCGTAATTTTTGGGTTCATTTTTAATTATTTCATTATAAAGTTTTACATATTCTAAATTCTGCTTATAACTATCATAAAGTTTCTGGGCTCTGCTTATGCATCTATTTGCATAATATGCCTTACCTTTTTCTATTACAGATTGTATCGAAGAAAGCAAATTTTCAAAATCTCCTTTCTTTACAACAACGCCTGTTTCAGCATCAATAGACTCCGCACTGCCACCAGTATCAAAGGTAACAACTGGAGTACCACAAGCGAGAGCCTCCAAATTTGTTGTCGGAAAATTATCTTCCAATGTTGGGTTTATAAAAACAGAAGCTTCATTATAAAGACCAGCAAGATCTGACACTGAATCTGTTCGCTTTATCCCCAAACAACGTTCACTTGGCAAAACCTTCAACTGTTTATCTGTTAATCCAACAATAACTAATATTTGATCAGACTTTAAGTGCGTAGGTAATTCTAACAAAAAAGAAATACCCTTTCTTTTTTCCCAGTTATTCATGACAGCAAGGACTATTTTTACATTCTTCGTAATGCCATATTTGTCTCTGACATTTGAGGAATTCTGCTTGAAAACACTCAAATCTACACCATTATTTATAACTCTTATAGGATAAGATTTCAAGAAAGAATTCTTTACGTGATTTGCCAACCATTTTGAAGGCGTAACTATCGTTAGATTATCGCACCCTGCAAAAACTTGCCTTTTATCATTCCAATTTTGCTGACCTAGATTAAAGAACCATGTCTTTGGATAATCATGCTTACATGGACATATTCCGTGGCATCCTTCCATCCATTTAAAACAATTCGCCATATCAAAGTAAGCGCACCATCCTGTAAAGCTCCAACAATCATGCAAAGTCCAAACAACTGGAATATGATGCTGCTTAATATAACTGAATAGCATTTTTACATTAATATACGAATTATGTATATTATGCAGATGAATGATATCTGGTCTGAAATTATCTAAAAATTTCATCAACCGTTTTGTTTCATGCATATTATAAAAACCATGATGTGGCCATACCCTTGTTTTTAGGATGTTCCACTTTCTTCTTATACGACCTTGCAATCTTAAAGAATTGTCTGCTGGCATTTCAGAAGTTTCATAGCCATATATTGCATAAGTTTCATTTCCTAACTCGGCTGCAATTTGATTAATTTCATAAGCTATTCTACCAGTACTCCCACCTGTTTTATATACAGTGTTAATTTGAACTATCCTCATTTTCTTTAAATTTTAGTATTCGAGCAGGTATACCTACAACTATCGCATTGTCGGGTATATCCTTTACTACTACCGCATTAGGGGCTATTGTCACATGATTACCAATATGTACCCCCCCAAGAATCTTTGCACCAGCACCAATCATAACGTGATTGCCTATAACCGGGCAACCATTTGATTTGGCTCCGATTACAACTCCAGGGAATATGGTTGCATAATCTCCTATCTTTGCATCGCCGTTAACTATGATGCTACCATAATGATAAATCAAGAGACCTTTTCCGAAAGAACCAGGATCTATCTGGAATCCTGTTTTTCGTGACAATACTCTTAATCGCCAATAACGATAAATCATACATAACGTATGATAAAGGCTATTTATACCTTTGGGCTTGGCAAGTATAGAATTATTCTTATTGTATTCTGCATAACGCAGATTCTTGACATAAAGCCATATTCTATAAGTTGAAGATTGAGGAGTTGTCGCCAAACGGTTCTTTAGACACTTAAAATAACTTGATGAAACCTTGGGATACAACTTAGCATCCTCTATCAGAAATTCTAACAATCGTGAACGATTCTTAAGCATAATTTACTATAATTAGTCATTACTTTTACTGTTACTTTTATTGATAATTTTAAAAGCATATATAATAGTCATTAATAAAACTATTGATGTATCACATGAAGCTGAAAATCCATTATTAGAAGACTGGACTATTAACCATATTCCTGAGACAACACAAATATCATAAAGAGGGAAACCTTTAAAGAGATTTTTGAAAAGAATAAAATAGTATAAGCACAATAAAAGTAAAAACACTAAACCATATCGCAGTATATAATTTAACCATGGATTCTCTATAATAGATGTAGCACCACCAAATCTTAAAGTCATATATTCAACATCCTTAGCACTCATTCCCCATAAAAGCTCCTTTACTTCCAAAAAAGGAAGCAACGCTAAATTATCAGCTCTCACATCAGAGCTTTCATCTTTTCCGAAATCAAACATTCGATCTCCAAAGCCTGCATCAAACAATAAACGAAGACAAAAAAATGCTACCAAAGATAAGAGTATAATATATATCTTACTCTTAAAATTATTTTTTTTAAAGAATATCTTCATAAAAAACATAATAGTACCTAGTCCTAACCCAGCAATTGCAGCACGAGAATTAAAACATAAAAGACTTAATAAGCCCAATGTGAATAATATTATTTTCTCTTTTGATTGCAATCTTGAAAATAAAATAAATAATGACATCGTCATTGAAAAGAAAGCACCACCTAAAGGATAGCCTGTTAAAGCAACACTACGGAAACCTTCTTTTTGTGAGAAATCTTGTAGATTGCCTCCACAATCAGGTAAAAAATTATGCAAAAAAAGTCTTTCAAAGATAGCAATACAAGAGTTTGCAACAAAAAAGACAATAAGCATTGTCACCAAGAAATTTATATTTTTCTTTTTCTTAATATTCTCACGTAAAATTACTGAATAAAGAATGGGGAATACACATACGCTATAATAGTTAATTGTATATAACCCCCTTCCTGCTGTAGCTAAGAATATAGCACAAATAAGAAACAAATACAATCCAATCTTTTCTATTCTATTAGTTTCTTTAAATATTGGGAAATTCATATAACACATAGTTATTGTACCTAATATTAAAACAGGGTAAACTATACTGTTTAGATAGACAATTGGATAATTTAAGGCTAAAAGAACATTTGAACCCGAAAACCACAATAGAGAAACAAATGTTGCTTTACATAAAAAATCTCTCATTTTCGAACAAAACTAAATATATTTTTCACTCTACACATCAAAAGGAATACTTTTTCACCAAAGTGCATTCTAATATACTGCCCCACCTTATCCTTTCTAGAAAGCCAAGTACCATCATACCAATGTATACCACAAGTATTATTGGTTATTCTCATTTTACCAGTTGATTTTGACAATGGGCAAAAATATTCCGTTGGGTATATGATAAAATCATACACCTTTTGTAATTCGTTATTTTGCAACAAACCCTTTTCGATAAATATATTTGTAGTCAAGGTCACCACATTATCCATACCTCGGCCAAAACCAAAGTCCTTCCGTCTATATACGTCTATAATATGGGATAAAAAATCCATTTTAGGTAAAGCACCCATAACAAGACCAGGAGCTATTGGGTATTTTCCATCACTTACATCCTCAAAAGCCATAAACGGACCTTTTGCAATGATATCATCCATATTCTTGATGACCTCTACATCCGTATCAAAATAAAGGCCACCATACTTATAGAGAATCCAGAAACGGGCATAATCACTCACAAAGGCATACTTCTTCGCCTTGTATGCCTCAGCTGTATAAGGAATGATATTCACGTCAAAGTTACTCTCGTTCCATTCCTTTATCTCATAATCAGGGAGATATTTTCTCCATGACGCAATACACTTCTGTGCACTCGCTGGCAATGGATTACCACCAAACCAGCAATAATGAATTTTTTTTTGTATCATTATTTTACATTAATTATTGTATTTAATATATACTGAGCTACTTTTGCTGGTGCCCAATACTTTTCGTATTGTTCTATAACATATTCCTTGCTAACTGGCTTTAAATGTTTCAGCTTATCAGTAACTTCAGAAAAATTAACCTCATCATACGGTAGATAACCCATTTCTCCGATTTCCGTCACTTCATCACCAAATGGATGATACCATTTCACCTGAAGATTATCTGTAGCTATGGCTGTACCGCATACGAAGCTATCAATGAAACGAGCAGGAATACTCATTCGATAACCAGAAACATTGACATTATACTGGAACTTTGCCACATGCTTAGAAAAATCTTTCAGCGGTATAACTAATTCCTCATTAGTATTGATACCTATGTCAGAGTTACCTCTATTGATGACTCTAGCATCATAACCTTCACCAAGACCATCCATAATATCGGCAATCTTAGCTCGCTTCTCATTAGGATGGTTTATCTTATTACCAAAGTATCCCAAGATATCTGACTCCCAATCCCAATCAGGTTCTGTTACATGTTCTGTTGGCACAGGACCAGCAGCATTACCAAAATAACACATTGCCTTACCTGTTTGCTTTACAGAACGTGCAGAAAGTAAATTGTTATAAGCTGCATCCAATTCTTTGAACGAACAGGTACGTCCCATAGAGCGAGGTCCAATCATCAAAGGTTTAATCTTTTTCTCGCAGGTATAAACTTCAGGACATAGTTTGCGCTTTGCCTTCACCTTTCCTTCATCTGCTGGATTTTCAAATTCAGAATCAAAAAATGGTATATATTGATTACCTATTAAGAAACCTTTTTCAGAAATCTCTTTAGGACATTGTAACTTAAAATAAATATCAACATCCTTAAGTAATTTACCATTAAACATATTGGGACTATCAGCAGAGTCTATGCAAAATGAATGAGTTTGCGTACCAAACCTAACATAACCACGGAAATATGCTTTCGTCTTTTGTTCAGCATGCCCCCCTACAATTCTCTTAATTTTATTTTGGCAACGAACCACAAATGTTGTATGATTTGACAACAATAAACGCTGAGAAAAAGGAACAGCAAACTCTAGTTTAATTTTCCCTTCGTTTGCAAGTGACTGCAAGCCATAAACGAACCATTGATAATATTGAATCCTATTAGACAAATCAGTAATTACAACCAATGGTAAGGATTTTCTGTTACTCATATGCTTTTCTCAAAAAATAGTAATACATTTTTTCATTTCCCCAATCCTGATAATCCTCAACATTAAAAGGACGGAACGAGATATTGTCAAGCAACATGGCATAAACGATATGAGACATATATAGTTTATCAAAATGAGCCAATCGCTCATAATATGAACAGAATTGACTGGCATTCTCAAAAAGATAACCACCTGCATTGAAATATCTACTAATAATCTTCTTCTCTATAATATTAGTGATATAAAATTGGTCATCCAAATCCACATAGCTCTTATTGTGAGGATTTACCATATCCAACTTGTCCAGAGGATAAATGGCAATACCATTTGTCTCGGTAAAGTCACAGGTGAAATAGCCATCTGCATCCTTAATAAAGATACCACCCTCTATCTGCTCTTGCTTTACACATTCGTATATCGTTTCTGCCTGTGAATTTGTAGGATTTTTCAAGGATAAGACTTTAGCCTTTTTCGACAATTCTAAATTATACAACTGCATATTGAGCAATTCTGACAGATGGTATTTCTGGTCAAGTTTGTCTAAAATCACAAAATAAATATGCTCAAACTTTGTCAAATCCAAGCCTTGAATAGACTTGATACAAAGCAAAACACCATCTTCTGCAAAATTGAAAACATAAGGCATCGTATGCTCATATTCTGGTCGGTCTGCCGCTATAGGCACTATTAAACTCAAACTCATAACATTGAATTGATTACATTCTTAAGATAACTTGTTACTTTCTCCTCCCTGGAATACTGCAAGATACGTAGGAAGTTCATCAGTTGGAAGACATGATAATATTCACGATACCAAACATACTGCGAATAATAAGAATCAATCTCATGGTCAATTTTCTGAGATATGATGCTCAATCTTACCAAGTCTACATCTCCTTCATACATCAAGCGGGACCATTCATACTGAGAATCCTGGCGAATCTTTACAAGGTCGAGCAAAGGAGACTCGATGAAAGAATCCAAAAAATCGATAAGATAATAATTGTTACCATTGAAGAGGATATTTGAGAAAGTCAAATCACCATGACACTTCCCAATCGGGATTTCAATCTCAATCGGTAGTTGCTCAAACACCTTGCTACATTTCTCCAGTAAAGCCTCAACCTCTTTATCCCCTTTCAAAAATTCATTCACATGGCATTTATTACAAACATCCAAGAATTTATCTTTAACAATCTGGGTATTGACCTTTCGAAGAGGAGAATCTTCTATCTCGGCATTCATGAAGATTTTCAAGGCCTTGACAAAATAACTGATATTGTCGAACCCTGCATCCTCAAAATAATCGATATAGTTCTTGCTATACACATACTCCATCTTGATGATGAGATGTTCATCCGTTTTGTCTATCTCAAAGATTTCAGGAATACGTATATGCTGATAAGCTCTTCTACATGCCTCTTGCTGTTTTTTAGCCTGCAAGAAGAGGCGATTGATATATTTAGGGTCATGTGTACTCTTATAGATATAAAGATTATTGCCGTCATTGACAATATCTATCTGGCATCCACTATGACCTTTTACTTGTATTTCCATAAAAATAGTCTTTTGTTATTTGAACATAAGAAAGATTAGCAGCAACAGCTGCGCCTATGCCTACAGGAGAATCCTCGAAGACCAAAGCTTCGCCAGGCTGGATATTTAACTTCTCTAAAACTTTATTATATATCTCAGGATTGGGTTTCCCATGCTCAACATCCTCGCCAGCTATAATCAGCGTAAAAGCTTCCAAGGCTTCTATATGCTCCAAGGCATTCATTAAGTTTTTCTTTCGTGCCGTAGATGCCACAGCGGTCAATCCCCCTGCTTGCTTGAAGGACTTCAACATAGAAAGGAGAGAATGGTTAACTTTCAACTTGTCAAAGAAGAGAGGATAACAATCCCCCTTTGCCTTTCTGATACCTTGCTTGATGATTGTATCAGAGATTCCCATATGCTCCATAAAGTCATCGAATCGGAAACCGAAACAATCTTTATATTGCTGCTCTGTTAAATTTAAACCGTACTGGGAGAAAGCCTTTTGGTAAGCTAAGAAATTTGCCTCAAAGGTATCAACCAAAGTTCCATCAAAGTCTGTTACCAGTAGTTTTATCAGTGACATTACATATATCGTTTTAGTTCTTCAGGAGTGCCGTATGAGTAATACTCCTCCATTTTAGCTAGCTTTACATGCTCACCATTCTGCAAAAGTGTATTGAAGAGCAAAGAAACATAGAACTCAGGCTTTGCGAAGTGAGTATCAGCCAACATAGCATCAGCAGCATTCAGGAAGCTCTGAGCTTTTGAAAAGAAATAAGCGCCGCATAAAGCATGGTGAGAAATCACCTCTTTCTCAGCGGTTCTTATAACATTCATATCCTCATCCACCTCAGCATAACTATACTTTGGAAGGTCTGAGTCAAAAGATACCAGCATTCCACCATCTACATCTTCTATTGGCTTAGACAGAATGGACTCGATATTTTCTACATAATCCTTGCTTTTAAACTCCAAGTCGCAATCCATCACAACAATGGAATCTTCTGGAGCAATTGCAGAACGAGCCATCAAGCAAGTCTCGACAGCACCTCTAGTTGTCTTTTGAACTGAGAAGATATTTGCATCTGGAAGAATCTGCTTTATCTTCTCGTCTATTTGATACTTGTCTATATGTTCCTGTCGAACAATAAACGAATACTTCATAGGAGCATCTTCTACTTTGACACTCCCGATAGCACGAAGAAACAATTCCTTGTCGTGCAACTTAATCAATGGTTTAGGAGTAGTCCATCCCTCCTTCAGGAATCGGCTTCCCTCACCAGCCATTGGCATTATAATATGTAATGGTCTCATATTATTTATCTTATATCATACACACCTCTTCCACCAGACATATAAATCATCTGCCCAGTTATCATATTTCCCATATCACTTACCAAAAATAAAGCTAAATTAGCAACCTCTTCTGGCATTGCCATTCTACCAAAATGATTATGCTCAGTATCGATACTATCGCCCTCATTCCAATTGATTAGCCCGGTTGCTACTTCTCCTGGAGCAATTCCATTCACAACAATACCAAACGGTTGCATAATTTGAGCCATACCTAAAGTCATTCCTTCTAATGCTCTCTTAGATATTCTATAAGGCGACCATGATGGTTCCCCACCAGTAGAAGAACTAACATTAAGAATATGTCCTTTGATACCATTTTCTTTCATCCAGGAGGCAACTCTTTGACTGACAAAATAACAGCCTTTCAAATTAATATCCAACACCCTATCATATTCTGTTTCTGAAACAGTCCAAAAATCAACATTTTCGGTATGTGTACCTGCAGTATTCACTAAAATATCAATCTTGCCCCAAATAGATATAGCCTGAAGAACCATTTCGCTTATGTTAGAGAGTTTCTGTAAATCAAAACTAATGAATGCTAGATTCTCATGCAAAGGGAAAGAAGACTTTGCCTTTTCTACATTACGGGAAACAACTATAACTTTACATCCACTATCAACAAAAGAATTGACAATAGCTTTTCCTATTCCACCATGCCCCCCCATAACTAATGCGACTTTATCTCGCAAGAGATTTGGAATAGTAATCTGTGGAATGATTGGATGTATTTCTTTACGTTTAGTTTCTTTAATATACCAACGTAATAAATTCTTTACTTTATTAGCTATACTCATAATTATAGATTTTTTAAATCTTTTTCTAAAGCTTTTCTATTTTTCTTGATAATGTATTTTGCATAAGTTATAGGAAACATTGTAATAAGTATCATCTTAATTTTATGTTTCCAAGTCACTTCACTACGTAAAAGGACGGAAGGAAGCATCGCCTTTGTTTGTACAAGACACTCCTCGTATTCCTTTGCATATTCTTGTTTAGAATTTGTTGCAGTAATCAGCATCAGTATAAAATGATAGCAACTCCAAATATGATAATTGACAGCAGCTTTAAGACGCTTTGTTGGATGAACCAACTTATTACCAATATTCTTGGTGTTCCACAAAGCGTTTGTACCCATAACTACTTTAAAATTGGTAAGTCCGCTTCCAGCATTATTCAATCTATAATTATAAACTTTACGGGAGCCTACCCCAACATGGTTAGCACATTGGGCAGCCATACAGGAGAACCAATGACCTTCTCCAGACCAAGGCACATTAAAATCAATATGATTATCTTTAATCAAACTCGTTTTATAAAGTTTGTTCCATGGTCCAATAGGTATTTTAGGATAAATTATCTGAACTGCAGCTTCCTCTGCATTCCAAGTTTCAATATTATCCGCAGTAACTTGCTCCCTATCTCGTGTAGTAAAAATATACTTACTCATAGACATATCTGAACCTGTATCTACAGCAAGTTTTAAAAGATATTCAACATAATCTGGTTCCAGCCAATCATCGCCATCTATGATAGAGAGATATTCACCAGTAACCATTTCCAAACCTTTATTGCGTGCATCACAAGCTCCACCATTTTTCTTATGAAGAACTTTTATTCTAGAATCTAGTGCAGCATATTTATCACAAATTTCACCACTATTATCAGGCGATCCATCATCAACAAGGATAACTTCAATATTCTTGTAAGTCTGGTCAATAATTGAGGTAATCAACTTATCTAAAAACTTAGCAGAATTGTAAATGGCTACAATTATAGATACTTTTATCGATTGATTTTCTTTCATCGTTTTATAAATTTATTCGTTATTTTATTCATTACTATTGATAACAGCTCTTTATTAAGTAACAGCAATACTACAATTGCTAATAGTTGCAAAATAAAAAATAATATGTTATCAGGAAATATGAAAAGAAGAACTGTCTGGATACAAAGAATAAGATATCCAAAAACATCCTTGAAAAGATTAATCTTCATGTTCATGTATTTACTAACACTCTTGATTCGCAAATACCAGATGAATCCATATGAGACAGGAGAAGCTATAGCAGCACCCATAACTCCAACTTTCCAAACCAGCACAAAGGTTAGCATAAGATTAGCCACAGCTCCCATTATACTTGTTTTGGCAAATATCTTAGTATCTTTAGTCGCTGCAAAAATTCCTCCAACATAACCGCTTAATGCTCCAAATACTGAAGCTATAAGCAAAAACGGCACATATTTCCATGCATTATAAAAGTCATTTGCATACAAAAACTTAGCCATGACCCTTGAAAGCATAATCAACACTGAACATACCAGAACCATACACAAATTATACGATTGGTACATCCGGGTAAAGAATCCATTTTTATCATCTTTATCATACCCTTGAACTGCCGACATTGTCCAAGCTTGGCTAAATATACCTTGAAACATCACCAAAATAGATGGTATTTTATAACTAACCGAATAAATACCATTGGCTGCAATGCCACAAAACCAAGTGATAATATAACGATTAGAAACACCATTAACCCACCATGATATATTATTCAAAATAAGTGGCTGACTATAGTTTACCATATCTCGGTGAAGCTGCTTATCACGTGATGTTATCTGAAAATATTTCCATCCCTTTATTGCCATAAACAAATAGATAGACTGACTAAAGCTTCCTATTATAGTTGCCAAGAAAAATCCTAGCAATCCCATATGAAGAGGTAAGAGAAATAACAAATTAAGAGCTATCATGACAGCAGAACTCAACACCCCAGATATTGCAACTTCCTTAACTTTATCAATTCCTCGTACGAAATAATTTAAGAATCCACTAATAGCATTACTTGCAAATAATAAGAGAAAAAGTACTGGATAGTCGTTAACTATTGATATAACATCAAAGTAATAATTCAATCCAATTAATATGCCACCAAACAACACACTTGCAAACATGTGTAAACAGCAGATGGAAAAGATCTGCTTTCTATCCACATCCTTGTCTAAAGGAAAGCGCAATGCAGAATCACATATATTCAAAGAAAGAATGGGAACAAGCAACGATACAGTGGTATTCATCAAATCATAAGTACCATAATCGGCTGTAGAAAGAACATACGTATATAATGGGACTAAGAAGAAACTTAATAACTTCGTACCAAACTGTCCTATGGCCAACAGACCCGTATTTTTAGCCAGTTCCTTAACTTCTTTCATTCTGAACAATTTTTAATGCATTAATAAGATATTGCTGAGAATTTTGAATTTCTCTTTTTATGAGATGGTCAACCTGCCCGAAATCAATATCAGTAAGAGCATCAATAAATTCTAAGTGATTTTCATCAATTAGTCTCTCCTTTAGCCCTACCTTACCTAATAGGTTTTCTACTCTAGAATTCTGACTGGCAACATCATTATCTTTAAATCGCTTGAATACAACAAATGCCTTATTATATATCATTGAGAAAATTGCAGCATGAAAAGAGTCTGTCATTACATATGAAGCACTAGCTATCATATTAAGAAATTCTAGTGGACCAGCCGGCTCTGCTTCATCTATATGTAAATTAACCCCACATGCTTTAACTACTCTGACCTTTAAATTATGCAATTGAGCATAATTATATGCAGCCGATATATATTCTTGATTGTATGTCAGAAGATACAAAAACAAATATTTGTCTTGTTGTTTATTTAAATCATTATCAATTAATTGAAACCAGTCTTTACTATCTATAAGCAAAGTCGGGTCTACAACAACCTCTACTGGCTTTTCTGTAACTTCTTTCATGGCATTTACTGCTGTTTTTTCCCTCACCGAAATAAACGAAAAATCAGAAATTAATTCAGAAAAACGCTCCTTGCATTCAGAAGGAATGGATTTTACGCCTATACTTGGAGCATAAGCTATTTTCGGTTTTGAAGCAAAACTTGCAAAATAGAATTCATTTCCATTTCTTTTAAAACCACCAGGATTCCATATCTGATCGCTACCACACACAAAAGCATCATATCTTTGATTAACATCATACAAAGAAGCGACCTGATAATCTACATGTAAATATTTTTTTTTAAAAGCCTCATATAAAATACCAGATTCTCTATCTTTCTTAACTGATTTAAAAAGCTTCGGAAAGAAAAAGTGCTTGATATATTCTTTAATCGCTATTCTTATTTTCAAACTTAATGGTTGTTTAACAGAATATTGGTAATCATTTAATAATTCCACATCATAACCATTTCTGCGAAGAAAGCTCTGCAAAGCATATGCTTGAAGAAACGTACCAAAATTATGATAACAACACCATGTTATAATTCCTACCCTCATACAAACCTTTATATTTTGTATAAATCTACATTGATATCGAATGGTGAATCGAAGTCCTTCAACATCGCATGCTTCGTATCTTTCTCTGAGAGATTAGCATGCTCTGTTGGGATTTTCCAATCAATACCGAGGGTTTCATCGAGAATCGAGATACCTCCATCTGCCTCTGGATGATAGAAGTTATCACACTTGTACTGGAAGACGGCTGTTTCTGAGAGAACAGCGAAACCATGAGCAAAGCCCTTTGGGATAAAGAACTGGCGATGATTGTCTTCTGTCAGTTCTACAGCCACATGCTTACCATAAGTAGGGGAGCCCTTGCGAATATCTACTGCTACATCAAGCACTCTACCTTTTACGCAACGTACCAACTTGCTTTGGGTATAAGGTGGGCGCTGGAAGTGCAGACCTCGCATCACACCATAGCTGCTCATTGACTCATTGTCCTGGCAGAAGTGAACACTGTGTCCCAAGATTGAGGCAACCTTTTCTTCAAACTCTCGCTCGCTGAAACTCTCGAAGAAGTAGCCACGAGAGTCACGGAAGAGGCGTGGCTCTATAATGAGTACGCCTTCAATATCAGTTTTGATTATATTCATTGTTTCTAATATTCTAAATTCTTTTTTAATGTTTGTTCTTTCTCATCAAGTATTGAAAGGAGATACTTGCCATAGTCATTCTTCAGCATTGGCTGAGCATTCTCTCTTAATCTTTCTGCGGTAATCCAACCTTGACGGTATGCAATACCTTCCAAGCAAGCCACCTTCAAGCCCTGGCGCTTCTCCAGGACCTCAATAAAGGTGGAGGCTTCAGAAAGAGAATCATGAGTTCCTGTATCGAGCCAGGCGAATCCTCTTGCCATGGTCTGTACCTTCAGCTGCTTATCCTTCAGGAACTCCTGGTTGACAGTTGTGATTTCCAACTCACCACGAGCGGATGGCTTAATATGCTTGGCTACTTCCACTACCTTATTAGGGTAGAAGTATAAGCCTACCACAGCATAGTTGCTCTTTGGATGCTGAGGCTTCTCTTCAATGCTCAGGCAATTGCCTTGCTCATCAAACTCTGCCACGCCATATCGCTCAGGATCGCTGACACGATAACCGAAGACGGTTGCCTTGTCGTTCTGCTCAGCATCTGCCACTGCCTGATGCAGCATCAGGTTCAATCCTGCACCATAGAAGATATTATCACCTAATACGAGGCAAGCAGCCTCATCGCCAATGAATTTCTCTCCGATAATGAAGGCTTGGGCTAAGCCATCAGGTGATGGCTGCTCTGCATATTCGAACTTGACACCTAACTGGCTTCCATCGCCTAAAAGGCGTTTGAAACCTGGTAAATCAAATGGTGTTGAAATAATGAGTATCTCGCGGATACCTGCCAACATCAATACTGATATTGGGTAATATATCATCGGCTTATCAAAGATAGGTATCAGCTGCTTGCTGATACCCTTTGTGATGGGGTACAAGCGTGTTCCGCTTCCTCCTGCTAATACTATTCCTTTCATAATAATATGGTGTTTATTTTTCGAATCACCCCGTCCCTCTTTAGCCAAAGAGGGCTCCACTTTTCTCACCAAGCCTCTCTTCCCTCAGGGACGAGAGGATGTAACTGGCTACGCTATAGCCTCCGCCAGAGTTTTGGTAACACCAGCGGAGTCTTTACCCGCAAGGGGCTGGTGTTGGGTGTTTGACGCAACATAATTGCGAGTGTTTATCGGCTGGCGCATCATAGTAATCTACCACTATCACGTAATCGTTTCTTCATTCCTTGCAATGCACATTCTGCCCAAAGCTTATAGTCTTTCTTCATCGCTTCCTTCTCCTCTTCAGAGAAATCAGAATGCTCGATTTGAAACTCTACATACTTCTCAGCTGAATGCTTTGCATTATCAAGTTCTGCCTCTGAAACCTTTGCAGTTGTCATCCGCTCACCTATAATGGCACAGATATACCCCTCAACAAAGGCTGTAATGTAATCTTGGTTATTTCGATGAATCATAATAAACAAAATAGAATTAACTCTTAGATTGCTTAATCACTGAGCCCACTTTAAAAAGGGGTATATTTTGAATCCAGCATAACCAGTGTGGTCATTCAGAGTGAAACATAGCAATCGGCTCCGCTGGTGAACATCTTTCGAGAATTAGCCATGAAAGAGCCGAAAGTTTCTCTGATAGGCCCGAAAAGGGCAAATATCGATCTTTGAAATGTTGAAATCTGGAATATTACCATCCTTCTGAGGTTCATCCACATACATCTGCTATATGCATGCATACGATGTTTGAGCAAGCCCCTATCTTTGGTAGGCACCATCTGCATAAAGGTCTTCAATGGCAGAATTCGTGACGCGTTCGCTGTTTTCCACCGCCTCTTGAAGAAAATGGCAGTCTGCAAATACAGCTGTTTCCACCAGAACGGAAGTGATGATGCTAGGCTTGCCTTCCTCTACTGTCTCTGTGATGTTGGTCACATAGCCTTGCACCTTCTGGTCGATCTTGGTTGTCACGAGGCTATAGAACTGGTTCGGTAATTTACCAGCTATTTTTTACAATAATGTGACAATTTGTCTGCACTACGAATTTTGGCGGCATTTTTGCAGAATGAACAATATGCTTGGTATCTATCGTACCAAATCTTAGCATAGGAAGGAGGTGTAAAGCATTGACATACTCAAAAGAACAATTAGACCAGATTTTTGCCAAAGGCAAAGAGATTCCAGGGAAAGACCCTGCTCGCTATCGCAAGGACGCATGCGGTAATGAGATTTATCGACAGAGCTACGGTAAGGAGTCGCCCATGGGTTGGGAGGTTGACCACAAAAACCCAAAAGACAATGGTGGTACCAATAGTATGAGGAATCTACAGCCACTTCAGAGCAGTGAAAACTCAAGCAAAGGCGCCAAGTACCCTTACAAGAAGAAGTAAGACTATTCTTTTATTTTGCCAGCCATCCTGCCGAATGGCTGGCTTTTTTTGCTTTGAATCATGTAATATCCTTTTGGTTACACAAACAGGCGTGACCCATTACTTACCACCTCTCGATGTTTGTTATTATCACTTCCATAAGTCGGGTTCCTTTTTCTTATGTTGTTAATCTATCATACCCACTTTTTCAAGATATTCTCAGCCATACCCTTACAATCCTCCTTCGATGATCTCCATTTGCGAATCCATTCGATTGGTGCATGCGGTTCAAACTCCTTGGCATATTCCTCTACAGCCTCAACTGTCTTTCCCCATGTCCTTGTGGCAGTCACGGCAATATCAGGCTGCATCTTGTGGAAATATGCAATATTCCTATCAAGTTCAGCTCGGTTGTCACCCCATGTGCAGATGCACACTTTTTTGCCGTTCACCATGAAAGTGGCGCGGTAGTCGCTCTTGTTCCAGTGTAGGGTGTCTATCGGTTCTGGCAGCATCGTTGCCAGTTCCATAAACGTGGTGCTCTTCCCTACATTTGCACCACCGTATAGTGCTATAATCTTATCCATAAATGTTAAAATGTTAATTTGTTAACGCGTAACTCATCAAATCCCTGAAACCAGAAACTTAATGGTTCACTTGCGTTCAGCTCCTTGACACATACCTTGCCAACCTTACAGAAGGCTTTCAATTGTCGTTCACTACCCATCTGTTTCCATCAGAGCAGCACAAAGCGGTTTGCAATCAGCACCTGCATGCCGAATGCGGTGGGTCTGCCACCATCTCTTTAGAAGTTATAACAGAAATCTATCAAATATAGCCAATATCAGATTTCATTCTGTCTCAGGACACACTTTCACCTGCAAAGGTGCAAAATATTTATAAGACTACCAACTTTTTTATGAACAAAATCTTATCCCGAACTGGGGTATTTTTACGCTAAATCAGAAAACAATAAATCATCTTCTCCTTCAAAAACAAGAGACTCCAAATTGTTTATCATTAGCATCTTTTGAAAGTTATCCTCAAAAGAATTAGATGGCATATCTTTAATCGTATTTTTATATGTGGATATCATACATTCCTTTGCATCCTTCTTAGATTTTCCAGAAAGAAAATCTTTCAAGCCCTGAAGAGCACATTTCAAGAATAACTCTTCGTCAGTTCCTATCATCCATGAGTCTGAGTAACCTACGAAGAATTTAATTCCAATTCTTATTAACTCATCTTTTAAATCTAGACCTGAATAACAAGCTAAAGCGTAAAGTCCTTTGTTGGCAAAATTATAGTTTGTTGTATGGATAGAGATGACTTCTTCGTTATTTTCGTTGATAATCTCACCATTTATGCCATGAGAGACAATAACACAAAGAGAGTTACTCTCCATCTTTCCACAAACTTTATCTGCATTTAAGTTAGGTGGACATACGCTCTCAAATGTTATCTTGTTATCCAAACAAGCTTGTTTCGCTTCATCTGAGCAAGACTCGAAAAAATGATGTAATTCCGTATTACAATCATTGTTGTATGCAATCAAAACACTACTCATTAGCCTCCGAGTTTTCAGTAAATTGATAGATATAGAACTGATTCACCATCTTTTCAAATGATTTCCCAATCGTGGATTGTTTGCGAAGTTCTTCCAATATTTTTTGCCATGTAATCGTTTGGTCAAAAGTCCTAAAAGCAATCTTGTCAGAACATTCGGGATGATTAATGAGCCATTGCTCTAAGATACAATCAAATCTAGTAACCCAATTTTTCTGTATCTTGTCAATCAGCCCAAACGTCACGTCAATGTCTTGGCTGCGATCTAAAAAAAAGAAATTCTCTTCGTTCATCATATCAATAACCGACTGAGCTGGAAATGAGGTTACAGGATTAGCTGACATCATTATCACATATAGTAAAGATGTTTTTTTTCGTATTTCTTTCAGAATGTCTATCCCTTTGGTAGGTAAACCACTAAAGTTCCAGTCAAGAAATACAATCATCCTACTATTTATGTTTTCTAGAACAAAATCTAAGCCCTCTTGCGGATTCTTAAAGACATGACTATAATCAGCATTTTTATAATGCTTTCTGATATTCTGAACGATAGGTTCATTTACGTCTAGATTATCATCAATAAATACTACTTTGAAATCCATACTTTAATGTTTAAAGGGTATAACAATTTTTACCGTAGTCCCAATCTCACCAAATTCACTGTCCTCAATAGACACAGTTCCCTTCAAAGATTCTACTCTGGTCTTAACAATGTATAAGCCAACACCAGCCCCGCCTTTATCTTGAGTGGTAGTATAGTATAGGGCAAATACTTGCTCTCTGCGTTCTACAGGGATTCCAACCCCAGTATCCGAAACCTTAATGACAAGATTATTGGAGAGTGCTTCATAGGACACCTTTAGGATCTTGGTTTTGGCATTTGCCATTGCCTTAATCGAATTGTCAATCAGATTTTGAAGGATGTCTCTAAAGAACTGCTTATTAATTGTCAACTTGAGTTGAACAGGGAAAGAACTATCAACCTTGATGTTTTCTTGATCAAATATATGGCTGTAGTCATTCAAAATTTCTTCGAAAATCTCCTTTAAAACAATTTCTTCAGGATTCAGATTGGACTGCGAGTAACTCAGCATAAAGTCAATCACCCGGTTCAGCACCTTGTATTTTTGGAACATTTCTTTTGCGTATAATTTGAAAAGTTCTTCTTCTTCTGGATCAGGGTAATAACGATAGAAAAATTCAATTCTATCCTTCATCTGATTTAAAGTGGTACGAACGGCATGTGCAATCTGTATGGCATAGTCTTGCAGTGACATGATGCTCATATAGATATTCTCTTTACGCGTAAAGTCCTCTTCTACCTTCTTCTGTTCCTTGATTGCATTTTTTACTGACTGCCCAGTCTTTTTTGCTTGTTTGATAAGAATATCAACCGTGGGCTTTAAACTGGAGTTCTGCTGTGCAAAGTCGGAAATCGTAGTGATGAATTGGTTTATATTTTCAGATGCAGAATTTAGCTCAGTAGAAACTTCTTCTTTCTGTTTCTTACGCATGGTCTCTTTATAGGCTTGTAATGCATTTAGCTGAAGTACGATAAAGTCCTTGAATTTACGATAAGCCTCATTATCAACAAAATCTTGTCTGTTGGTAGCATCAATAATATTTGGGTTTCCATCACGAGTCAATTCGATGGAGCCAAGAAATTCACGCGTACTTATTCTGTTGAAAATATCTTGCCACACACGCTTGTCAATTCCTAAGATATCTCTTTTTTTATCTTGATCCTTGTTTGCCTCGGCAAATGGTGTGGTGATGATGCCATCTCTATAGACTTTGAAACCATCTATCGAATCGTTGGGGTATGCTTTGCGATATTTGGCACGAGCAGGTCCATCAAAGAAATATACTCTCATTTTGATTCCACCAAAGTCTTTATCTATGGGTATATTTCGAGATTTAAAAGAACTACTTTTTTTATCAAAAAATATACTTTCCTGAGTGTTGTTCTTTTCGTTAAAATCGATTGTAAATGAAGCTGTCGCTATATCTGTCTCCTCAATTGTATGAATTGCATTTTGATTGATTCCGAATTCATCGGCTACCACACGAACTTGAAATTCATCATTTTTATTAACAAAAGGAGATCTGATCTTCGATATCTGACGAATGAGTTGTTCTATTTCGCTTTTGGTCCAATACTCTCTGATAGCCGAGATAACCAACTTTGTACCCGATTCTGAGAGTTTGTCTGCGGGAGAATATTGGTAATCGTTTTCAATATCAGTAAACAGCAGTATGTCATTGGTATCATTATGTTCGTAGAAAGACCAATCAATTACAACATTCAGCCATTCCTTTTCACCCGCTGTTTTGGTAATAATGCGAGTCTTGTCACCTAGCTTATCAACAGCAAACCGTCCAATTCCTTTTTCGCCTACGCATCTTCGGCGAAAAGGTTCTGGAGAATAGGGATTTTTACGTTTAGATGACGTTCCAATAACCATCCATTTGTCCCTGATATCTTCAAAAGACATGCCACAGCCATCGTCGATAATTTCTATGACAGCATTTTGTTTGTCAGCCCCCACATTTGTGAATCGAACAGTAACCTGACATGCATTGGCATCATAGCAATTTTTCACCAATTCGAATAGAGCCGTGACTCTATCTGTAATGAGCTCACGACCTATCAAGCGAAAAGTCGAAACATCAAATCGCCATTTTAAGGTTTGATTTTTATCTTTCATTTGGCGTATTTCTAATATGTTGAATAATACTTTCTGCAATTACTTCCCCAAGTCTGGGAGGTACAGCATTCCCGATGTATCTAGAGGCTACACCAATAGATATTGAATCCTCGTTGTCAAAGAAGGCATAAGAACGAGGGAAGGTTTGCAACAGTGCCGCTTCTCTAACAGAAATAGCCCTATCTTGGTCGGGATGACCGAATCTTCCATTTCCCAAACCCGTACATTGCGTGGTCATGGTAGGACTAGGCTTGTCCCATCGCATTCTTCCATATACACTACCAAAACTTTTTCCACCCTTTCTTTTATGACATTCCAAAACCAGCTCTGATGGCCAGTCTTTCCAACTACCTCCTGCTGGAGTCGCCTTGATGCGCTGCAAATTCTTTTCTGATAGGAAACAACATCTGTGTAGGGAGTCAGTGGAGCTAGCCTCGCCAGCTTTTAAAGGAGGCAAGTTTCCAATAGTATCTCGTACTGTTTTATAATTATCGGGGGTACAAGTTTCCTTAATCAAATCTATAGGACCTAGCCGAGATGCCAATAAAACCAACCTCTTTCGCGTCTGAGGAATACCATAATCTGGGCAATATACTACATGATACGAAACGTTATATTTTGCTTCTTTTAGCGTATGTACAAAATCGCCAAAAACATCTTTCTCATTAAAAGTAAGAAGGGATGGTACATTTTCCATTGTTATAATATCTGGCTGAACTTCCTTCACCAATCTACCGAATTCGTATAGTAAATCATACTTATTCGGATCTTTCTCTTTGTTTTTGAATGCATAAGAAGAAAACGGCTGACATGGTGCACAACCAGCCAACACCTTGATGGATTTCTTTGAATAGTATTTGTTTATATCTATTCCATGAACCTCCTTGATATCCTTATAATTGAATTTGGCTTCGTTGTTAGTTTCATATGCATATTTACAAGTTGCATCTAAATCAAATCCAGCAAGAATGGAAAAGCCCTTAGATTTCATTCCAAAACTCAACCCACCAATACCACAAAACAAATCAACCACCTCTATTTTAGGCAGTTTTCCTCTTCGTTTATGTGATTTAATTTCTTTCATTGTTCGTAATTAAATTAATGACTCCACTTTAAAAAGTGTGTTAAATTTGAATTAAATATATGCCTTGGAAAGTTTTTACGCTATCCTTGGCGTTAACTAACTTTGGCGGCAAGTTGGCAAACGACCAGTTTATACAGCGTCAAAAATGCCTCTTATTGCCTAAATATAGTCCCAAAGTTGGGCGATTCGGTCTTTGAACTATTTTGTTGCCATCTGGAGTAAATCACCGTTAGAACGTAACTACTGATTTTCAGTAGTTAGCACATCCAATAATTTTTCAAAAAAAGCATATTATTAATTGGTATTGCCAAAGCTGCCATTTAGGCAGCCTTGACATTCTCCGTATATCACCATTACATCGTACCCACTATATTATAGCGTCAGAAGCATTCCTCAATGCAAGCTAAAGTAACTTTTGCTCTTCTATTACCAACTTACTCAATACCGGCATGAGCTTTTCTATCTTGCGGCACTTCACCTTATTATAATAGAAGTCTATATCATCGAGGAGGTCATAAGCCTGGTCTTCTGGCATATCACCACCATAACCGCCAGCGACTATCGTTATGGCGGCAAGCTTACGAGCATCTAAGTGGATACGGAAATCGTACATGCTTCGAAGGATTACAGGAAGGGTATTGTATATGACGTTACAATAGTGAAGCAGGTCTTTGAAATCTTCTGATTCAGTTAAGTATGCTTCGAGCATCTCTTCCTGATATTGGCGGAGAAGCAATAAGTACTTTTCCTTGCCTACCTTACCTTTGATATTTTGGGTCATAACCCAGAACAGGGCATGGGATAGAACGATTTTATCTTCTGAAGGGTGATAATAGAAGAGGTCGTCTTCTGGGCTATTCGACTTAGCCCATTGTTCTTCTAACTTACCAATCATTTCCTTTCGAAAGGAATTTCTTTCTTCTTTGTTCATTGTATTATATTGTTTTTTCGACTCCCCTGTCCCCCTCTTGCGAAGAGGGGGTCCTTACCCTATACCCAAGCCCTAAATCCCTACCATAGGGATTAGGGATGTAACCGCCCTACAGTGCTATCTGTTCGAAAACCTACCCGTCCTTCCTTACCGTTAAGGAAGGCTCCACCTCTCACCCCGACCCTCTCTCCTCAGGAGCGAGGGAGGAAACCGCCCTACTCGGTGCTCGGAACCGCTACGCTCTAAGGTTGGCGGACCATCAAAGGTCTTCGTCATATTGTGCGGGATGGGACCGCCAGGGGACATCTTGATGATGGGGACCGCCTTACTATAGCTTGCTGATTGGGAACGCATGGGGACGGCTTGCTGGTTGGAATCACCATATTTGTTCCTCATTGCAGTATCGCTCTGCACTGGTCGTCGCTCGAATGAGGAGTTTATTCTTTTTAAGTCCCACAGATTGCACAGATAAACACAGATTTCTTAGACCTGTGCGGTCTGGGGGGATTAAGGGCACGCGGATCTCGCTGATGACGCAGATCTTTTGAGTTGTGCGGAATACGATGGTGTTTAATTTTATTTTGTTCCTCATTGCAGTATCGCTCTGCACTTGTCGCCATTCGAATGGGGAAGAATACTTTATAAAATTCCAAATCTCTTCTTTTCTTTATTAGTAAGAGTTTCGGTTGTTTTAAGAACCTCAAAGATTCCTTGGAGATCTTGGGAGGTCAAAGTTCCAAAATACTCTCCTTCCATCAATTTCTTTAATGGGATAGAAAAGAGCATGCCACAATCAACAAAACTATCATACTTCAAGAATTCAGGATAATCTGTTTGATGAAGAAGATATTGGGCTGAAAGAAAAGAATCGGAATAAGCTGCCTTAGGACTCATTTTTGTATTAACCAATACTGAACCATAACATACTTTTTTCACTTTATCTACTCCGATAATTACTAACTTCTTTGGTTTCTGCTTTCTTCCATCCTTGAAAACCAAACCTTCTTCTATAGAAATAACTGTTCGTACCAACGAACCTATTTCTAATTTATCTTCGGTAACCTTACGAAGATTATCAAGATAGGATTTCTGCAACTCCCTTAAATCCATGACAATGCTTTTTGAACTGATTGACGGTCGCGAATTACACATAGCATGTCTTTGCTTGCTCCTGCCGCAGCTGCCATATCATACATGGTTATCTTGGAGTCCTCACCTGTCTTGTCAGCCTGACGTTTTGCACGTTTCCAAGCTCTGTCTTCATGTGACTTATCGGATAGGTCAAAGGATTCTACATCCTTGCACTTTTCAATCCATTTATCCAACATCTTCACATCAGCTACAGACAGTTCATCCATATCGCATTCCGCATTCTTGGAAGCTAGAACAAGTTGATGACCATCCTGAGAGATGGCTATATTCAAAGAATCTGCAAAATCCTTTAATTCTGGCGTAGAAAGGTCTGCCTTGCCTTCAATACCACGCAACACCTTATAGGTTAAAGCAGGTACTGGACCATGCTTTCTTGCAACAAAGGTATCGTAAATGATTGGCAATCCGTATTCCTTTAACTGATCTTGCTGCGCAAAATACATAACCTTAAAGAGATGAATATAATCAACTCCTTCTGGGAATGCTTTCAGAATGTAAAGCACTACTGCCTTTATTTTCAAAATCTGATCTATTGTCTTCATTATTGTATCTCCTTTTTGCCTGCAAATATAAGGGTTTTCTTTGAAACTACCAAATTTTTGGAGGAGTTTTTAATTTTCTACAATTTCCAACAAATTTCTACTTATCGTAAGCGTTGCACCACTGATGTACTTGATTTCGCTGCCGATGACGGCTTTCTTGCCATTATAGCTCTGCACGTATGCTTCCACACCTTTCATGCTTTTCCTTTGACCTGGCATCGTCAGCATCTTATACACATCCGAACGGAAGCGGATCTTATCAAGTTGTGACGGAGAGACGTTACAAAAGATGAAAGTGGAAAGAAATAGCTTTTCTTTCACTCTTCGCTTATTGGAACGCTTGTCTATATAAACTACTTTTACCTTAGGAATCCAGTAATCAAACCAAACATGATTGCGATTGAGATTTATTCGTATAGAATCAGCGATTCTCGTTTCACAATTCACTCTCACTACAGCCACGTACCATCCTGCATCATCAGGTTTTATAAGCCCTTCATTAGGCTTTTTGGGAGCCATTTCCTTAGCGTTTTCTTCACTTTTTGCCATGGCTTCGCCGTCGTCCCCTGCAATAGTGGACGTAACCTGTGATTGTATATTTGTCTCTTTCATCATACGAATCAAGTTCGTTTTTTGATGTCGTTCATCTGAATCTCGATTTAAGAGACACAGAATCTCCTTGCAAAAATACGAAAATTGTTGGAAACTAGCAAATTATGCGTGTTAAAAAATTAATATCATTCTACGAAAATCAACATTATTTTACTATTCTTTTCGTACATAATTTCCTAAGTCGTTGATTGAACGAAAGTTTTCGGTTTTTCTGTGTCTCTCATGTAAAGATTCTGGAAAAATGGTTCATTTTGGTTCATTTTATAAAATCCCTCTTTTTATTCTTTTTTGTGGCTTATAGGGCTGCCACTATTTTGGCGTTGGCATCATCTACTTCTGAGCTTTTGATGGAATTGAGATAGATTTGCGTAGTGCCTTCTCCATCTTTCGTTTGGTTGCAACCTTTGTGATGATGACAGATACACCTGATACATCCTAACCAAGCCTTCCCTTCTCAGAAAGGAAGGATGTAACCGCCCTACTCGGTACTGTTTATGCCCCACCTGTCCCTCCCCAGCGGGAGGGTCCTTACCCTATACCCAAGCCCTAAATCCCTACCATAGGGATTAGGGATGTAACCGCCCTCCGGTGCTCGGAACCGCTACGCTATAAGGTTGGCGGGGCATCAAAGCCCTCGCCAAATTGTGCGGGATGGGACCGCCTGGGTATAACTTGCTATAATTTGCTATAAACTTGTTATAATTTGCTATAGCTTGCTGATTGGGGGTGCATAGGAACAGCTTGCAGATTGAGACCACCATTTTTGTTCCTCATTGCAGTATCGCTCTGCACTTGTCGTCGCTCGAATGAGGAATATTATTTTTATTCTACTTTTGAGAGGATTACCTCAGGAGAGGTACCCATCAGGGTTATGGCGGAAATCTTATGACCGCCATTGGCATTTAATGAATGACCACAATGATAGAGGCTGTCATCTATGATAAGCCAGCGGTCATGGGACTCGTTTTTCCATTTTCGGATGTCTATATGATTGTTGGGGAAGGGTTAGCGATGAAACATAGCCATCTATGATGATTACTCGATGATTGGCTGAACTAACCAGGTTCTCCAAAGCAACTCTTGCTGTATAGAAATCACCTTCGAAGAAGACCATCTCTGCAGGAGGGGTCGAAGTCCGAATAAAGAAATCAAGCTGCTGTTGCTGCTTAGCCTGGGTATCCTCAATATGGGTCATACGCTTGTCCATATTCTCCTGTAAGGCTCTCAAGTGACGATTCACGGAATAACCTTGGAGAAGATATTGGCGTAAAACAGATGTAGCCCAAATACGGAATTTTGTACCTTGTACGGACTTTACCCTATAACCTACAGATATTATAACATCTAAATTATAATAATCAACTTGATATGTTTTGCCGTCTGAGGCAGTGTAGGCAAATTTTGCCCAAACTGATTCTGCTTCCTTATCTACTTTTTTCTCTTCTATGGTCATAACGTAAGTTTTTTTCGACTCCCCTGTCCCCCTCTTGGCTGTTATGGAGATCAGCGCTTACGCCCTTTACCAAATAATTCAGAATGCGAACCTAAACGAACTAATTCTATTGCATTATTGTTCTTATCAAACCAAATCAAAAGTGTATCATTTTCTATATGGCATTCCATATAGTTCTTCCAGTTGCCTTTCAAAGAATGAGGATTATAT
The DNA here is from genome assembly GCF_015074785.1 of Segatella copri. Lineage (NCBI taxonomy): Bacteria > Pseudomonadati > Bacteroidota > Bacteroidia > Bacteroidales > Prevotellaceae > Segatella > Segatella copri. Next base: position 18,622 of record NZ_CP042465.1, on the reverse strand, counting down.
TCTTCCGGTATCTGATTGCCTTCTGCCAAAAGCTTAACTATCCCCATAAGCGTTTCTACAAATTCTTTATCATTCTTAAAACGCTTATAATCTTTCTTGAACTGCGAGGTCTTTCGAATTTCTTTCATAAACCCTATTCCTCCATTGATGCCATGAAACTTTCTAAGCTATCTACTCGAACTACTCCCGCATCATGACCACTCTCAGCCTCTTTCATTGCTGCCAAAGTTTCTGCGTTTGGAACATCTTCCAAAGCAGCACTCCTTGAAACTGGGGAGTCTGAAACTATTTTAACGCCTCTCATAAGAGAGAGGACATTCTTTAATTGCTCCAACAAAGATGGACTATCTATCTGTAATGTTAACTGTGCCATAACTTCTATATTTAATTCGCAGCAAAGATAAGGGTTTTCTGTGAAACCACCAAATTTTGGGGGAGTTTTTTCAACTCTGACCAATTACTTGTAGAGATCTACGGTGATATCGAATGGTGAAGCGAAATCTTTCAGCATTGCATACTTCGTAATAAGCAGCTAAGCACTATAACATTTTTCGACTCCCCTGTCCCCCTCTTGCGAAGAGGGGGTCCTTAACCTATACCCAAGCCCTAAATCCCTACCATAGGGATTAGGGATGTAACCGCCCTACTCGGTGCTGTTTTTCTAAAATCATCCCGTCCTTCTTTACCATTAAAGAAGGCTCCACCTCTCATCTCGGTCTTCTCTCCTCAGGCGAGAAGAAGGAAACCGCCCTACTCGGTGCTCAGAACCGCTACGCTATAAGGTTGGCGGGGCATCAAAGCCCTCGCCATGGTTGTGCGGGATGGGACCGCTGGGCTGTTATGGGGATCAGCTTGCAATTATATTGCTGAAAGTGGGTGCATGGAGAGGGTATCCTCATTGTTGCCATAAAACTTTCTATCTCGGTTTTCTTTCTTGATTATTCCTTATTTTTTTTTAACTCGTCAGCAGGTTTCTCCACCAATTTTTGCTCTGCCTGGCTGGCAGTGGGCGCAATGAGATTGTTTCCGCCATGAATATTGAAGATAGCATGGGGATCCTGACACTCCTTGATTTGATCGATGAGGCCATGATACTCCTTGGACATCATCTTGCGTAGCAGACATTGCACTCGGGAGACGTCGGCAAAGTGATTCTCATTCATGAACTCCTGTGCCTTCTGTATCATGTACAAATTTTTATCCTCCATACTAAATTAACCATCTAGAATCAATAAAAGCCAATTTTCAGCAGCAATTGACCATAATCCGCAAGTTTTGCGAGTTGAAAATCCTATAGTTGTACGACTGTAAAGCTACAGTTGTACGACTATACATGCTATAGTTGTACAACTCTGGAGTTATAGTCGTACAACTATAGGGGTCATAGTCGTACGACTATAGATTTTCAAGAGACCAAGTATATTTTCCAATTTTTATACACTGCTGATTATCAACAACTTACCAAGCCTCAACATATTTTCAATTCTACAAAACGAATTTGGATTCATTGAAAATTCTGAAATTATGGAGTGCGTAAAAGTGCCTTTTGTCAGTATTTTTCCTCACGCTACTTCATTAGTGATCATTTCCACTTATACCAGGCTTCATTGATATACTTGCGGATATTACTGATGCCCGTAGTAACCTGTGGTGCCAAGGGCTGTAAGACTTCGATGAACTCCTGCTTCACCATAATATCTTGGTCAACCTTTACATCTGTATCATTCACCATATCCATCACCACCTGAGCCAATTCCTTGGCATTGGTACATGCGGAGAGCTTGGCTACATATTCTGCTAATGCTTCCACATTATTAATATATAAGGAGAGACGGGTTGTTTCGGGTGAGAGAACAGGCTCTTGACTTGTGGTCTTCGCCTTCATCATCTCCTCTATGTACTTGTCGCCATAAAAGTTTTGCTCAGCCTTGATAGCATTGGGCAGAATCTGGTTGTTACCGCCAGAGATATTAAAGACGATATTTGCCTTATTATTATCTTCCATTGCTATGATTTTTATAAAAAGTGAACGTATCGTGAATGAGCAGTAAACAGATGGTGAACGTCAGTGAAGGCATTTGTTTTCGCCTCCGAAATGTTGTATCTTCGCAACGTCAATCAGAACAAACGGGATTGCTAATCTCTTTGAACTGACGATGACTGAACTTTAGTATTAATCTTTTAAATGTTTTAATTATGAGTAAAAGCTACAAAGTTGCAAAGAAGACCATTAACATGGGTGAGAAGAAGGGTCAGACTCTCTTTTCTGTTAGACCTTACAGTTACGGTACCTTGACCACCGAGGAGGTTGCTAACCAAATCGCAGTGGAGTCTACAGCTACTCCTGCAGACGTAAAGGCGGTACTCGACCGCTATGCTTACTACGTGAAGGAGAACCTGAAGAAGGGTTACGACATCGAGTTGCTTGGATTCGGTAAGCTCTTCATCCGCTTCATTACCGGCAAAGCTGTAGAAGATGAGAGTAAGGCGAACGCTAAACTCGTCAAGAGTCTCGTTCCTGCCTTCCGTCCTTCTTTCACCAAGTTGCAGAATGGTACTCGTCTCTACAACCTGATTCCTGATTCCATCGAACTCGTCAAGTACGGTGAAGAGAAGAAGGATAAGACCACAGGCGGCGAGACCACTGACGGAAAGAACACTGGCGGTGAGACTACTGGTGGTGAGACCACTGGCGGCGGTTCTGGCACCGAGGCTGGCGGAACTGGTTCCGACAATGGTGACGGATTGGAATAGTCTCCAACTCTGGCAGTGCCTTACCTCTCTGAAAGGGAGGCACTGCTAAACTCTGATAACTTATTGTTTTATTTAAATTTTATTGATTATGAAAATGTTTCGTTCTAACTCTGAATCAAATCCAAACAAGATTTCCTGGACTCAAATCGTGAATGCCATCGTACAGGCGCTGATTGCTGCTCTCACGGCACTGGGAGTAAGCTCGTGCGCGAATGCCTTATAGCAATGTTAAGTGTTGAATGTTAAATGTTGAATTATTCCTATGGCGAAAGATACATTTCCAATGAACATTGGCGGGGGGAAGGTACGCTCTGAGCGCATGCTCCGCGCCAAAGTGGAGAACGGCAAGAACATGATGTCTGCCGACTCTGTGAGATTTCTGGTACTGCATTGCTCGGCTAGCCGATGCAATCAGGACTATAGTGTGGAACAGCTGCGCCGTGACCATAAGGCGCGTGGGTTTTATGACATCGGCTACCACTTCTACATCCGTAAGGATGGAACGATGACGCAGCACCGTAAGCTGCTGGAGGTGGGGGCTCATGCCAGACCTTATAATGGATGCTCTATCGGCATCTGCTATGAGGGAGGGCTCGATGAGCAAGGCAAGCCTTGCAACACCATGACAACTGAGCAGGAAACGAGACTCATTGATCTTTTCAGGAATCTGAAGATTCTCTTTCCGAAAGCGAAGATTGTGGGCCATCGGGACTTGCCTGGGACTACTCCAAAGGAGTGTCCGTGTCTGGATGCTGGAAGCTGGGCTGCCCGACACCGCCTTGATTAACTCTTATAACTCCTTTTGGCTGGCATTGCTAGCTAAAGGAGTTTATCATGATACGTCTTTCTAAAGTGCGTCGGATCTGTTGCTACGAAACCATTTTCAGCTACATATCCTTCACTTTTTGCCATGGCTTCGCCGTCGTCCCCTGCAATAGTGGACGTAACCTGTGATTGTATATTTGTCTCTTTCATCATACGAATCAAGTTCGTTTTTTGATGCCGTTCAACTGAATCTCGATATAAGAGACACAGAATCTCCTTGCAAAAATACGAAAATTGTTGGAAACTAGCAAATTATGCGTGTTAAAAAATTAATATCATTCTACGAAAATCAACATTATTTTACTATTCTTTTCGTACATAATATCCTAAGTCGTTGATTGAACGAAAGTTTTCGGTTTTTCTGTATCTCTCATGTAAAGATTCAGGAAAAATGGTTCATTTTGGTTCATTTTACAAAATCCCTCTTTTTATTCTTTTTTGCAGCTTATAGGGCTGCCAGTATTTTGGCGTTGGCATCATCTACTTTATTATATATGTCATTTGCGGTGGCTTTGTCTGTCCATCAGGAACTCTCCGAGCACTTAAAGCTCAGTCGCCGCACCTTGCAGGAATACCGCAAGCCGATAATTGATGGGAAAATCAGAGATGCCAGATACACCTGAGACAATTGCCTCTAAACGAACAAAGGGGAACAACCAGTCTTTGGTCGTTCCCCTTTGTTCGTTGTATTCATTCTGATTACATCACATGATTGTCAAAATGGCTTTGCATGCAAATCATCCCGTCCTTCCTTGTTGATAAAGCGAGCTGCACTCGGCATTTTTGAAAGCGAGCTTTCATTGCACTCACTGGCATCGCTTTTTCCCATTAAAAAAGGTATTTTTTCGAATCCCTCCGTCTCCCTTTCCAAAGGGAGCTCCACCTCCTAACCAAGCCTTCCCTTCTCAGAAAGGAAGGATGTAACCGCCCTCCGGTGCTCGGAACCGCTACGCTCTAAGGTTGGCGGGGCATCAAAGCCCTCGCCATGGTTGTGCGGGATGGGACCGCCTTCCTATTATCTTGCTAAAGGTGCTGGGTACTACCCCTATTTTAAAACAACATTAGCTTGCTTCTTTAAGACTTCCAAAAATTTAGGGAGTTCTGAAAGAGGGAGGATACCTTCTTTCTCTATCTCTCCATAATTGACATCATACACTATCCTATCACTAAGAATAGATAAACAGGCATCTCCTTTGGAGGTCTTCCATTGCATTAATATATAGCCATTGGTATTTGGGAATATTGCTAATCCTTGAAGTAACGATTCGCTACAGGATGCAACAACCTTCCGAGAATAATCACATGCTTCTGATGATATAGAAGGTGAACCGGCGTAATCCCAATTCGCTGGCAAATCTCGAAGTTCAAGAATTCGCTTCTCAAGTCGTTGCCTTAACGAAAGGCTTGGCTTCTTTTTCAAGTGTTGCTTCAATAATCGCAAAGCTTCTGCCATAGCATCAGTCACACTGATGTTATTCTGCTCTGCTATCGTTGCATAGCCTTGATATAATGTATTATCGAGTACCAATGTTGCCATAATCGTTATATTCTAATTATTGGCTGCAAATATAAGGGTTTTCTGTGAAACTACCAAATTTTTGGAGGAGTTTTTGATTCTTGCTCTAATCTCCCACAGATTTGGCTTTACTTCCCACTGGTCAGTGGGTCCGGTGGACAAATCTCCCTTCGGTCGCCGATTTTCAATTCACGGATTTGCACAGATACTCTCGTTGCAGCAACGGTTCTCACTAAACTTCGCAGCAATAGATATTTCTCTGCACGCGAATTACGCATTGATTTTACTGAACACGAATTGCACGAATTACACGAATAAGGTATATCACCTATACAGCGTCCCCACTATATTCCAAGTAGTTACACCTATCAGTTTTTTGAAAAAAGTTATTTTATTATCGTTTTGCATAAGATAAGCTGCTCTCGGCAATTTGAAAGCAGCTTTCATTGCGCTCACTGGCATCGCTTTTTCCCATTAAAGAAGGAATTTTTCTACCTCTCCGTCTCTCCTGCAAGGAGAGCTCCACATCCTAACCAAGCCACAATAGGCTTTACGACCCTTTCGGTTCCCCTCACAGGGGACAGAAACCCTTCTCAGAAAGGAAGGATGTAACCGCCCTACTCGGTGCTGTTTATGCCCCACCTGTCCCTCCCCTGCGGGAGGGTCCTTACCCTATACCCAAGCCCTAAATCCCTACCATAGGGATTAGGGATGTAACCGCCCTCCGGTGCTCAGAACCGCTACGCTATAAAGTTGGCGGACCATCAAAGGTCTTCGCCATATTTTGCGGGATGGGACCGCCTCATTAGTTGCTCACATAGAACAGTTTATAAATTCTATTTTATTTAATATCTGCAGTTGTGTCAACTTATGATTAGTTAGCATTTGCAACTGCCATATCAAGTTATCATAAGATGATTGATCATAATAGTAGAATACCAATTCGGTATATGTCCTATCATCAGAACATAGCTTTCTAAAAAACTTCTCAAAATACTGATGGTCTGTATCTCCTAAAGAGTATCCATAGAAGATAATACGCTCTGCAGAATTCAGCCAATCAGAAAATTCTTGTACCTTTAGATGTCGGCTATGGGCTTTATATAAGAAAACATGTTCTTTAGACAATTTTGCTGAATCCTCTACACCAAATACGATATCATCACTAGGAGCTAAAGAACCATGAATATGCAAAAGATTGCCTTTTGAATCTTTAAACTTATCCCATGTTAATCTTTCTATTATACTCGTATAATTAAAAGATATAATCTTACTACCAGCTGGTAATTGATCAATAACCCTCTTTGCAGGGTTCTCTGGACTTGGGCCAAATGCTCTTTTGGTTTCTTCTTGAAGATAAAATTTTAGAGACGTCTTTAATTCTTCATATTCTTCCCTAAAAGATTCCGCCCCCAATTCTATTTTACCTGTTTTTGGCGTTAACTCAAACCTAGAAAGTAGTTGACTATACTTAGAAAGTTCATTTTCGATATCTATCCATCCCATATTCTCTTCATATTGATTATGAAGATAGGAGCATAGGCTGGAAGTCTCCTCATGTGGAAAGTATGAACTCTTCATAAAGTCGCCATAAGATGTTTTAAATCCCATAGATAAGTCAAATCCATTACCTACTATCAATAATGTTTCTTCTCCCATTGATTGATGATTTTATTATTCAATAGTTCGTTAAAATTTGAGATAATGGCTAAGCAGCTTTACGTTGCCAGCCAAAGAGTTCTTTGATAGTATGACTAATTAACTTTCGGTTCGGTATTCTCCGACACTTGTTGAAAATTAATTTAGCGATGTATGTGCTTGCCATAATCTCCTTGAAAGAAGCCATGGAATACGGCAATTCATTTTCCTTCATCATCACTTTCGCAACATTCTGTGATGCGAATGATGCATTATAGGAAAAGTCCAACTGGTTCTTGTGTCTTGCTTGGCAATGCGTAAGACCAGTATATTGCTTTGCATCGCGAAAACAAAACTCTATTTGGAATCTTGAGCGGTATGTGCGCAACACTTCCTCACCCGACATGGATGTCTTTGTTGAGAAGAAAAGCTTGTGTTTTCCGTTCGGCATAACCCAAATGACAAGGCGCACTTTCTGCTTCAATGCCTTTGAATAGGCTATGAGTGTGTAGGCTGTGCCTTCAAGTCCTTCAATATGCAACTCTGCCATACGTGTGAGGTCAAGTTTCTTGTAGTTGATTTTTCCGTCAAGTGTCTTGGGACGTCCAGGCTTATTGGAACGAGGTCCCGTATACACATAATATAGGCTCGCAGTATCCCTGAAGCGGCTGACAAGATGGAAACCGCACTCTTTGATTCCGTCCACAAACGGACGGATAGAGAAGAAAGCGTCAGCGACAACAATATCGGTGACCTTCAACAAATCCTTCTTATAACGCTTGATGACCGCTATGTAATGTTGCACGAGAGTCATGTTACGCATTTTCAATTCTCCAGTAGATGGAGTCTGATGGGCGCGCAGCATCATGCAACTGTTGGCATGGACATCGACAAGTGCAAGCCCCATGATTTCAAGCCCATGCTTCATGGAACTTGCACAACCGGACCAGAAAGTACCGATATGCGGAGTCTTCTTACCCGACTTGCTGATGTAGCTCGGATCGATGGCTATAGCCAATAGACCATCCATATTCAAGTAACGTCGGCATAGGGCAAGGTTGAACTTCACCCAGTCTATGCATTTAGCACGACCACGGTTGAAGTTCGTTCTGTAGGTCTGCTCACAATGGGTGCCGTAACGCTCCATTTGAGTGAAATTTATCTTTCTTTGTATCGTCATGTACAATAAAAGTATTTCCAAGAGTAGACTCTCGAAAGTTTTGCTTAACTTTGCAGATGAACTTTTGATAGCATCTCTGCATATTTCCGTATATTGGTTGAGTGGTTCTGATGTCATATAACTTTGAGCTTAGAGAACTATAAAGTTACTGATAATCAGCCACTTAACCAAATTTTATTAGTTATATTACGTTAATTAACTCTCTCATTTTCAATCGATTACATAAGAATTAACAGAGTATTGATTATTACCATCTAGAAAAAACGCTTGTAATGGTCATTACAAAACCTATACATGAATCTGCCTTTATTTAGCTAAGCAGTATTTGTAAAAAATATCTGCACGTTTTATTCTTGCACTTCTACTATTAGTACCTGTGTACATAACAGAATAATACTTACCAAAATCGTTTTCTTCGTTTCCCTTATTGGCTAAAACTTCATCCTCAAAAGAATGGATTTTAGCAACAATATCATCCGGGATTTGACTAACTTTTGATAATTCTACGAACATTGTAAAAAAGTTAGACTTGCGATACCACATGCTATCTGTATCCAAATTAAATGTCTCTATAACATGAAACAAATTAAGGATTTTATCCTTCATCGTTTCTGCATTTTCATAGGAATCATCATATTTTACGATATATTCTCCAGTCATCGTATTACCAGCGAAATAGCCACCTTCTTCTAAGGTAGCCATAATCATTAGTATATAATTCAAATCACCCATTCGATTTAGTTCATTATCACTAAATAAAGGGAAAGAACCGTTATCTAAATGATTCAAAATATCTTTTGCGGTACTAATAAACTCACCCTCATAAATGGCATTATTGATTTCTATGTCATTTAGCCTGTACTGAGTGAGATTAATTCTTCGAAAGACCTCTTTAATCGTATCAGAAGAGGCATCTTTCAAATCACGAACAACAACATCATAATTAAGGAAAGCAGCCTTTTGTTGATTATCCAAAGCAGAATAACGTAGGATCTTCTTACAAGGAAGTTCACCATTAATATAGCTTATTATTGTTGACAGGCGTTGCTGCCCATCTACGACAACTTGCTGTGCTTGAAAAGTCTCCAAATCAATTCCCGACTGAGCTATATAAATCTCTGGAAAAGGAAAACCTTTTAATATAGTATCAATAAAAGACTCCTTGTGTCTTATCGACCAAACTAACTTTCTCTGAAAGTCAGGTTGTAATATCAAATCTCCACGTTTAATCATTCCAATAAGATCTGATATTTTCTTTGTGCTTGGAGAAGATGGTATTTGTGCCATAACTATATCTATTTTAATTTCTTTATTGAGTTTGTATAATAGTCCTAAAATCCGCAACTATCATCCAATACACGATTAAGGGTAGATTTATGAGTCGTTAGTAGCAGCTTTCAGTAAAAAGCAACAGCACAACATCAATATGTAGCCACCATCCCCTTACCCCACGATGCGACTTGAGGTAATACGCAGATTCAAACCGGAAAGAAAGGATTCTTATCCGAATTCTGTTTTGAAGGGTTTTGCATAAGCTCGGTTCTCTGTGTAGATATTCAGCACGTATTGCCTTGCAGTCATGATCCACTTGGCAGGTACGGAGATGAATCTGAAGACAAAAGCCTTTATGCGACTCGTTTTCTTGAGCCCAAAAGCCTTGGTGTCAAGCCTGCTCATGATGGTCTTGTAGAAATTGTGTATCAATGCAGTAAGCAGAAGAAAGACAGTATTCTCCGCCATGAATGACTTGGGGAGCCTGCTCCAACCGAATCCGTTGTTCATGTCGTCAAAGATACGTTCCTTGCCGCCACGCAGATTGTAGAATTCAACAATGTCCCTTGTCGATGACTTGTAATCGTTGGTCAGAATACAACGGTAAGTGTATTCGCCTTCCCACAGGTCAAGGTCGCCACTGTTGCGTCTTTGTCTCTGGATGACAAGACGATAGCACTTGCCTTCCCATTTCTCAACGAGAATGGAATTGAGTTCGAACTGGATGCCGTTAATCTCCTCCGTCTTCCATCCTCTCAGAGCAAAGATGTCATTGTAGAGCGAACTGCATCGGTTGGCACGGATGTAGAAATGTTTGCAATGCTTCTCTATCTCACTGACGATTTCCTTCGAGCAGGAACCGCAGTCTGCCCTGAAGCGATTTACACGGATGTTCTGGGATTCCAGAAGAGCGAAGAATCTCTTATGGGTGTCTGCCTGATGAAAACGCACATTCGTGTTACCATCGCTGTTCTCGATATAGACTATCTTGTCACCGATAACATATACGCCAGGCCTGTAGCCGAGGAACTTTTTGTAGGTCGGTTTTGCATCATACTTCTCCGTTTCAAGGAACTGATGGTCAAAGTCAACATCGTATTCCTCAATTTCCTTCAACTCGCCTGTAGAAACCAAAGCGTTTATAAGCAATGTGTTGAGTTTGTCTGCAGTATTGAAATCATAGGTCTTGCCTTGGTCGGAAGTATAGGAGATGTTTTCCTGTGTCAGTTCCTTGATGGCTCTGAGGATGGTATCAGAGCTGCATGTACGAAGGGTAGGATGATACGAGAGATGGCGCATCAGTTGTGACGTTACATCTTCCACGCATGAGCCGCCACAGAAATAAACGCTCATCAGCGAACGGACTATCTCGCTGAACTGATATCCGAAGATACTGCTGCATCTCTGACCCAGTGTTGAGTCGATAACGGGTGAAAGCATGGAGTCAAATTTCTCCATGATTGAAAAAATTCCTCCAAAAGGTGTGAGTTTCTCAGATTTAATTTGTATTTTTGCCATGTCATATTAGAGTTTTGCTTGTTTTCTTTTTGCAACACTAAGATAAGTGAAAATTCTGACATGGCAAAATCCTGGGCAACTTTTTGTTGCTCAGGAACTTATAAATAAAGTTAAATTATAGTGTTGCGGAATTAAGGATAGTATTCCATATAGTCAAAGTTCTTAAACAACCCTGCAGAAACTTTATAGTTACCTGCAAGATTATTATTATAAGATATTGACTTAAAATAGGAGAACCATTCATCTTTAGATAACTTACCCGTAATTTTTGCAGGAAGTATATCGGGTCTCATCCAACCTTTTATCATGTACGATAGGAAACGGTTATATTCGCATTTTTCATGAGAAGTTAAAGTTTCCAAACCAGATTCCAACCGATATTGAAAATTTCTAATTTCTAAATAAAAACTTTCAAACAAGCTTTGATTTACAATAGCTACATCTATATCAGACTCATCAGAGAAAACAGAATTCTTATGATAACTATATCCCAATTTTCCTGAGCCCAATATCAAGACTTCTTGAAATCCAACATGCCAATGGTTTGCAATCTGCTCGCGAAAATCATAATAGCGGTTTGCATTATCCTTAAAAACATAAGGAATTCCATGTATTATGTATTTTCTCACGATTCGCAAATATTCATCATTAGAATTAGCTTGCTCTATCTTATCCAATAATTCTTGTTTCGTTATCATAATAACCAATTTAGGGATTCGACTCTAATCCTTCGCCAATATCTGAATAAAAGCTATATTGCATACACACTATACAACTAGTAGTGTAAGCGGTCACTTTAGGTACGTTAAGCCCTAAAATGAATGCTTTTTTATTATCTCTTAAGAAAAAATCATTTGAATTTATGCCCAAGAAGTAACTGTTGCCAGTTGCCATCTATGAGCGAGTAAGTCTACCAATTTGTCTTTTGCCGTTTTCTTGATCTTACGGAACACATCACAAACTCACTGCCTTGGCACTTGGCTTACGATAAGAATCATTACGCAAACAATGAAGCATCTTGGTATAGCTTACATTTTGTTCTTTACAGACCCCATGAAGGTTCTTGCTCTTGTACTCGGTTCGAAACTAACGAACCATTGAGGCATAGTACTTGCCTTCTTCGTTTATATTCATTTTGTCCCAAATTTAAAATTCGGGGCAAAGGTATACATTTTTATTAACGTACGCAAGATGGCCCTAAGTGACTGCTTGCCGTCTGCGGCAGTATGTAAGGATTCCTTACATACTGATTTTTCGTCTAACTCTTTCTCCTTAAAGATGTTACGAATATGCATAGTTATATTGTTACGAGTTGTACGAAACAACTCCGTCATCTGTGCTTGAGTAGTAAATCACCGTTAGAACGTAACTACTGATTTTCAGCAGTTAGCACATCCAACATTTTTCAAAAAAAGCATATTATTAATTGGTATTGCCAGAGCTGCCAATTAGGCAACCTTGACATTCACCTTTTTGTTCGAGTTATAATTACATGGGATTAGGGACATGATAAAATTTTCGAAAACCTACCCGTCCTTCCTTACCATTAAGGAAGGCTCCACCTCTCATCTCGGTCTTCTCTCCTCAGGCGAGAAGAAGGAAACCGCCCTCCGGTGCTCGGAACCGCTACGCTATAAGGTTGGCGGACCATCAAAGGTCTTCGCCAGTTTTTGCGGGATGGGACCGCCTGGGGTGGGCAGTTTACAACTCCCTATTCTTATAAAATCAACATTGATATAGAATGGAGTATTACAGTATTGTACCGGTACTAGCGCCTAATACAAGACCTTTCGCATTTGCAAAAGTCTCCTTTGTGTTGGCTTTCATCAATTCGTTGTATTGGTCCTCACTCATAGTTGTTTTACTACTCTAATGAGTCTCGTTTAGAAATTGACTTTTTTACACTATCTGGCAACTGATTAAACATTTCATTTATCTGCTTTGGTTGACTAATCATATATTCAACTATCATATTTATAAGATTCATCAACATTATAGCAGTATGCTCATCATCCACGTCGAAAGCAATGGTACCAGGGTGAACTGCTTTATTACCAACAACTCGTACAACATCCAAAGCTTGTTGGATTTTCAAAGGTAGCCCTTTAGAAACCAACTCACCTATATTTTTATTTATATCTCTGTCATTTGCACCTAATTCATTACAAAGCTTATCTATAGCCAAACGCAATAATGCGCATGCAGCCCTAGGAGAAAGGGCATATATATTTCGGCTCTTCGCAAATTTTGGTGCACATAGTGCTAAAGCTTAAGCGCAACCTTTTTCTCCAACAAGGTGATGGAGGCTCGTCCTGCCATAATTCGTTTTACTGTTTTTATCTTGCATACCGTTCCTTCAAGAATTCCATTGTTCCATTTGCTGGTAATGGAATTCTTGATGGCCTGGTAGTCGTCAAGCAAACCCATGGCAAACTTTTCTATTCCATCCACCCCACATCCAATGGCCATATTTATCCATTTGTATAGTCCCATTTTGTTCTCTCCACTCAATATCCCTTGAAATGTGGAGACAAAGTATTTCAAATCATACATGTTTTTTTGTTGCATGAAAATCTTGACAGATTCCGTCTTTGGTCTTGAATTAAAGTGTACAATTGCGTTCCAAAGATCATGCTCTTCCATTCGTATGCTTTCTTTTGATAGAAATTTCCTCATTCTTTCTTTGTACTCCCCATATTCATTTTTCCATTTCTCCCTCAGAATGGACAGCAACATTTTCATTGCATACTTTTTCCCCGAACCATGAACGCCCTTGACCACACCTGAGTATTCCAAAGTCTTTTTCTCTAAGATTCTATCTGATATGTACTTCACATTTTTATATACCCATAGTTGGCTAGGGTTGAGAAAACTCTCATAAGTTGCATCTAGCAGTTTCTTAATCTCGCAACTGCTATAGCCTGTTTTGTCATGGATATCCTTTATAGAGAGCTCTTGATTTACATGCATTTGAAGACACAACTTCCGCTTAGCCAATGTTTTAGCTTTTTCCACGTCTTTACTCATTGAGTCCAAAGATGCATAAATACCTTGTAGCACCCAGGATTGATCTAAGACTGGAGGTTTGGGACCAATTTCACTTTTGTCCAACAAACGTTTTCTTTCATGCAAGAAGCGGCTTTGGACTTGTGGGAAAAGTGCTTTCGTCAAATTTTCCATAATATGGAATTTGTCTGCGACAACAGTTGCTGCAGGAAGAGCCTTCTTTATAGCCTTGATGTAACACTTGCCCCTATCGCGAGTGATGGTGGACACATGATGATAGAGGCTCAGGACTTCAGCGACCTTTTCGGAGTCTCTAGAATCAATCAATTCCAACACTTGACCAGTGTCATGATTGACGATGGCACTACCATACGAATAGCCTTTCCTTTTAGCAAAATCGTCTATACCAATGTTGGTTGCCGTCCTATCTGAAGCTAGTTTTATATTCTTGAGATGATTGATACATGTGTTGGGGCAGCAATGTATTCCCATATCCGACAATATTCTGGAAGCTGAGACTGATGACATCTGTAAGTGCACTTGGTTCATTAGTCTTGTACAGTCAATGGAAAATCTAGCATACTTGTTGAGCCAATCGGGCTGTTGCTCTGTAAAGAAATGACCATCGGCCTTACAGTGAAATTTACGCATATACAAAATCAGTGTAAAACGTTTTCCACCGAGCGGAGGCATGGTTACTTTCCTTTTTTGCCAGCCACGGGTATGATGTGTCTCGATATGGCAACGATCACAGCAAGCGCAAGTAGACTTGCTTTTTAGCGTCAGTGCCACTTCATCCTCTGTGATGGTATAGTTGATTATAACGAAATTAGCAAAGTGGGGGATGAGGAAAGCAACGAGGTTTTCTCCCACTTCAAAAGCATTTAATTTTAAATCCGTTTGGTTGTTTCCTAAATTTTCTGTACCTTTGCAAATGTTAGCGATTGTCTCCATTGTAAGTCTTATTTTTTGAACACTAATAAACTTACATTTTTTGTCGGACAATCGCTAACATTTTATGTAAAACTTTCTTAAAGAATTCTGCAGTTGGGCATTATGTGCACCAAAATTTGCGAAGAGCCTATTATATTTCCAGCTTCTTCAAATAATGACTTTACAGAAGACGGCATATCTTCATTAGGCTCTATCGCCTGTTTTTGAGGATAAATATATTCATCATCTATCCACAGTATCTTCTTACCACAATTAATACACCTTGCTATCGTCAGAATATTCATAAATTTTTTCAGTGCAAAATCTGATTGAAAATGATGTTTAGCATACTCCATATAGGAAACTATATTGCAATGTGGACATGTGAAAAAAGACTTATCTTTTTGTGGTTCTATATAATTCATTACTATCTATTGATTATATTTTTGATTATACAATGCTCTTAAATATTCTAATGATTGCTTTGCAAATTCATTTTCGGGTTCAAGCATTAGCCAGAACTCCGTCTTGCCTATAACAGACTCTAAATAATGGGGATTTTTGATACGTCTTCTACGAATATGTTCCCCCAGCCCATAGTTACTAATATAATACAATTCTTGCTCTAACTTTCGACGATATTCCCTTGGAACTCGTATTTGTCCATTTGCCAAGCTCACACCTGTCAATATTTTGGCACCATTTCCCTTATACAACTTTACCTTAGATGCATTTACTATGAAATGGCACTCAGATATAATCCTGACAACATATTGCACAAAAACAGGTTTTATCAAATCCCCAGAAAAAGCTAAGTCATCAGCATAACGCGTATATTTATATCCCATTTTCTTAGCAACTCCCAATAAGCGATTATCTAAATGATGAGCAATAATATTACTCAATGCTGGACTTGTTGGAGCTCCTTGTGGCAAATGCCCATCTACACAACAGATGGAACCTAAGTAAAATGCCACATGGTTGCTATAGCCTAAACTACGAAAAACATTAATCACTTGATTTTGCGTAATCGAAGGAAAGAAATCCTTCAAATCCAACTTCAACAAGTATTTGTTTGAAACATGTACCCTGGCATTAGTCACTATAGATTTCTTCGGACAAAATCCATGAGCACAATAGTTAACCTTAACTTTGCTCAATATATTTTCATATATCCATGTTTGGACATACTTTAGGGTATAATGCGGTGCAGACAACTCTCTAACACCACCACTTTTCTTTCGTATAAAAAAATTACGGTAATGCTTATCTGCACCATACACTATACTATGCAAGTATGATACATCTAGTCCTAAAAGCAAGCAAAGATGTGGTAAATCAAATATGACAGGCATATCTTGCTTTAGCAAAGAACGAGCATAAGCCAAACACTGATTGGCAAACTCAGGAGCTATACCTCTAGAACGATAGTAAGCCTTCCAAAGTTCCATCATCTTTTGTAACTGCAAGTCTGTCATAATCTTATATTGTTAAAAGGGGAGAGAATTATTACTGGAACTACTTTCCTAACAACGCCTGCAACAGATTCGTTAAAAATGCATCGCATTTTTGATGAATCTGTTGCTGTCAAAGTCGATAGACTTTGACTTCGAACACCGTGGTGTTCGATGGGTAAAGCAAAGCCTAACCCTGCCGGAGCGACTACACTCCTATTTTCTAGTTTCCAACATTCTCTCCACCTTTATTTTTCTTTCCAGTATTCAAAAAATCTTTTGTCGGAAGGTATGGTTCGTTTATCTTCAATCTATTTTCCATACGCATCCCTTCAAAATATTTTGATCCATGAGTATACTCCGTTACTACACCATTCTCATATAATGAATCTATCGCTGCACGACCTGCCTCAGTAATCTTGATACGATATTCATCATCGC
Source organism: Segatella copri (assembly GCF_015074785.1). Classification (NCBI taxonomy): domain Bacteria; kingdom Pseudomonadati; phylum Bacteroidota; class Bacteroidia; order Bacteroidales; family Prevotellaceae; genus Segatella; species Segatella copri. The sequence continues at coordinate 2,085 of NZ_CP042465.1, read as the reverse complement.
AGGTTATGAGACCCTTCTTTTGATATTCCATGATAAATGCAATAACGTCAGAAGGGGTCAAATCAAACCTATTAGAAATGGTATATCCTAATAACCCATTTCTGCAGTTTCCCAAGGAGAGAAACAAATCTATATATCTACGTTTGATTTCCATTATCAATAACCACTCTGTGACCTAATAAACAAAGTTTTTCTATCCGAATTATCTGCGTACCTCTTCCACCAAAATATAGGAAACACATTGTTCGGAACATTTTTGGACTTTCGACAAAACAAAGCCTCAGACTGTTTGTACCCTAAATGATAATCAGAAAGCTCTGTTTCATTTATTATAGTAGCTAGTTTACTTTCTAAATACGACATAAGTTGAATTTTATGTTCGACCTCGCTGGGAAGAAAGCTTTCAGATATAGCTCTATTCATCTTATAAGCACAAAAGACATCAATACCTAACTCACGAAGTTGGTCAACGGCAAATCTCATCCCAGAAGCAACTACAAAATGCAGGGAGCACTCTCTCCCATTTTGAGCCATTTTACTTTCAAACTCATCCTTACGATTCAGCAATGTACTACCACTACCAACAAAATCATCAAGAATAAAAAATGTCGTATTGACTGAAAGTCTCTTTTTTTTAAGCAACGATCAAACCTATTACAATAATTATCAGATGGAAAGCCTGCTAATTCCATATAAAATTTTATATCTTGCAAAACACTCTGTGAACTATCAGGTAAATGGTCGTGAGCCGTAGCTACCAACAAGCATTCATCTAAAGAATAACCTCGATTTACAATATTATTACTCATATCCTTCAGGCAAAGATTATAAACATCTTCATCCATCAAGGAAAAGTTAATCAATAATTGCTTTACAAGGTTACGTTGTTCTTCATCATCACACAAGTCATAAAGTTCACTAAAATATCATCTTTTTCCAACAAAAACTCTTTTTGACTTTTAATCAAATCTGAGATAAACAGAATTTTTCCTTGTCCATCGTATATCGTCAACACTGCGTCCCATCTTATTACAAGAGTTACACATGTCAGTATTTTAATAGTTATTCTTGTATCGTTTACAGGGTGAAGGATTACTTTGCACATTCCTTCACCTCATCTGTTCTTTCAACATAGTAACACGGAAGAATAGAGTAAAATTCCTTATCTTCATCTTTCATGCGGGTAAGAAAGTGCCCTATTTGCTAAAACCATCAAGCACGTCTTGCTTGATTCTCTTAGCAACATCCAATTGTTCTTCGCGAACCATTATATGAATATACATATCGTTACCACAAGCATCAATGCAAATTGGTAAATCAACAACATTCATATCTAATAACCCTTGAAGCTTTTGAAACAAACTTGTAAAAAGTCTGTTACGATAATACTGTACCGAAAAACCTTCTGCCTTTTTACGAGCATTCATCGGAACATCGGCTATATCATCGCATACATAATACAATATCGCATTGTCATGAGACCTGAAGAAGCTATAAATTTGATTAGAGATAAGTGATAATCCCGAATCCCTGTCACATGTTTATAACTACCTATTCTGTTGAGATATATTCCCCATACCTCAACATCAGACTTTTCTAAGGCGGAATTTATTTCGGATGACAAAAATCTCGCTCCATCATTCAGAATTCGCACGATATATATCACCCGTTTTGCTTGCTTGTAAATCTATATTCAAATGCATCCATTACATAGCTATATCACAAACCTCGCATCCTCGTTTTGCCATATCTTGCAGCTGAGCTGCCTTATATGCCTTCATACGCTTCACCCACTCTGCTACCTTTGGGGAATCGCTTTTAATAACTAATGTTTCTTTTTTCTATCATTGTATAACCTCCTATAATAAAGACTGCTGCAAAGATACTACTTTCTGACGTAAACACCAAGGAATTAAGAGAAAAATGCATTTATTAACCTATACTTGGCTTATGGCTAAACATCACAATACACAAAATGATTCTGCTTCCTTACCGGTTCTGCGGCGATAGTCATCACGCATTCGCTTTCCATTTGTGCTATGTATTCTGCCTTTCGCTCCCTAGAAGCCTTGAAGCGACGCATAA
>NZ_CP042464.1:3215000-3385000 GCF_015074785.1 Segatella copri | reverse complement strand
TCAGGACTCGATAGGCGGTGAAGCCCTCTTGTCCTATCGGTCGCTCTACCTCTCACGGTGACCATCCGACGCGGCACCTAAATGCCTTTCGGGGAGTACGAGCTATCTCCAAGTTTGATTGGCCTTTCACTCCTACACTCGGCTCATCCAGAAGCTTTTCAACGCTTATTGGTGCGGACCTCCATCCCGTGTTACCGGGACTTCATCCTGGCCAAGTGTAGATCACTTGGTTTCGCGTCTACCCCCACTGACTGTGCGCCCTCTTCAGGCTCGCTTTCACTGCGGCTACGTGTCTCGTGACACTCAACCTCGCCAGTGACGGTAACTCGTAGGATCATTATGCAAAAGGCACGCCGTCACATCTTACGATGCTCCGACCGCTTGTAGGCGTATGGTTTCAGGAACTATTTCACTCCCCTGCTCGGGGTTCTTTTCACCTTTCCTTCACAGTACTCGTTCGCTATCGGTCTCACGGGAGTATTTAGCCTTACCGGATGGTCCCGGCAGATTCGCGCAGGATTCCTCGTGTCCCGCGTTACTCAGGATACCGCTATGCCGCATTTCGCTTCACATACTGGACTATCACCGTCTATGGTCACATTTTCCAAAGTGTTCTGTTCACGATTTGCATACAATGTCGCGGTCCTACAACCCCGCTGGCGCCTTGCGACGTCAACGGTTTGGGCTGTTCCCCGTTCGCTCGCCACTACTGGGGGAATCATTATTTATTTTCTCTTCCTGCAGGTACTAAGATGTTTCAGTTCCCTGCGTTAGCTCTAACACATAGGTGTTAGTAACCGTCCTTCAGACGGCTAGGTTGTCCCATTCGGAAATCTCCGGATCAAGGGTTATTTGCACCTACCCGAAGCTTATCGCAGCTTATCACGTCCTTCATCGCCTCCGTGAGCCTAGGCATCCGCCATACGCCCTTTCTTACTTTCTTTACGACTGTATTCTTGTTACTCGTTTCCGAATAACGAATAAGTAGCTCATACTTTCAGCTGTATTCTAACTTGTGAAATCTCATCTTGCGATTTGATTCACTTTAGTCTGAACTAAAGTTCATTACTTACAGTTTTGCTTGTGTCAATATGTCAAAGATCTTCTTGCCTTAAAAGGCATGGTGGAGATTGTGGAGTTGAACCATTTTGCTTGAGCCATCCCTATATATTATATAATGTATAAGGAATCCCAGTCTCCTGTATTTAACTAAACAGATGGTGCGTACAAGAAGAGAAGCGAACTTTAATCAGTCACTATCTCAACAAATATAGAAGTAAGCAAGAATGAGAACTCAACATTCAACATTCAACACTCAACATTCTCTCAATATTCGTCTCTCCAGAAAGGAGGTGTTCCAGCCGCACCTTCCGGTACGGCTACCTTGTTACGACTTAGCCCCAATTACCAGTTTCGCCCTAGGCCGCTCCTTACGGTCACGGACTTTAGGCGCCCCCGGCTTTCATGGCTTGACGGGCGGTGTGTACAAGGCCCGGGAACGTATTCACCGCGCCATGGCTGATGCGCGATTACTAGCGAATCCAGCTTCGTGGGGTCGGGTTGCAGACCCCAGTCCGAACTGAGACAGGCTTTAAGGATTAGATGCGCTTTGCAGAACACCATCTCTCTGTACCTGCCATTGTAACACGTGTGTAGCCCCGGACGTAAGGGCCGTGCTGATTTGACGTCATCCCCACCTTCCTCACACCTTACGGTGGCAGTGTCCCCAGAGTGCCCAGCTTAACCTGATGGCAACTAAGGAGAGGGGTTGCGCTCGTTATGGCACTTAAGCCGACACCTCACGGCACGAGCTGACGACAACCATGCAGCACCTTCACAGAGGCCCCGAAGGGCGTCATTGTCTCCAAATCCTTCCTCTGCAATTCAAGCCCGGGTAAGGTTCCTCGCGTATCATCGAATTAAACCACATGTTCCTCCGCTTGTGCGGGCCCCCGTCAATTCCTTTGAGTTTCACCGTTGCCGGCGTACTCCCCAGGTGGGATGCTTAATGCTTTCGCTTGGCCGCTGACCTATTCAGACCAACAGCGGGCATCCATCGTTTACCGTGCGGACTACCAGGGTATCTAATCCTGTTCGATACCCGCACTTTCGAGCTTCAGCGTCAGTTGCGCTCCAGTGAGCTGCCTTCGCAATCGGAGTTCTTCGTGATATCTAAGCATTTCACCGCTACACCACGAATTCCGCCCACTTTGTGCGTACTCAAGGAAACCAGTTCGCGCTGCAGTGCAGACGTTGAGCGTCTACATTTCACAACACGCTTAATCTCCGGCCTACGCTCCCTTTAAACCCAATAAATCCGGATAACGCCCGGACCTTCCGTATTACCGCGGCTGCTGGCACGGAATTAGCCGGTCCTTATTCATAAGGTACATGCAAAAAGAGTCACGACTCTCACTTTATTCCCTTATAAAAGCAGTTTACAACCCATAGGGCCGTCATCCTGCACGCTACTTGGCTGGTTCAGACTCTCGTCCATTGACCAATATTCCTCACTGCTGCCTCCCGTAGGAGTTTGGACCGTGTCTCAGTTCCAATGTGGGGGACCTTCCTCTCAGAACCCCTACTGATCGTCGCCTTGGTGGGCCGTTACCCCGCCAACAAGCTAATCAGACGCATCCCCATCCATCACCGATAAATCTTTAATCTCTTTCAGATGTCTTCTAGAGACGTCATTGGGTATTAGTCTTACTTTCGCAAGGTTATCCCCAAGTGGTGGGCAGGTTGGATACGCGTTACTCACCCGTGCGCCGGTCGACGCCCATCAAAAGCAAGCTTTCGATGTCGTTTCCCCTCGACTTGCATGTGTTAAGCCTGTAGCTAGCGTTCATCCTGAGCCAGGATCAAACTCTCCATTGTAAAATATCATTTTTACTTCTTGCCTCATTACTGAAGCAATCGGTGTTTGTTGTCTGTACTTAGGACGAATATCCTTTTCGTTTATTGAAGCTTAGTAAACCTGACTTGTCAATTTCTTGACGGTTCGTTTCTTTTACCCAGTCAACTTTCTTAATTATAAGAAGTTAACCGCTTCTTGTACTACTTGTCTGTTTATGTAAAATCTTTCAAAGAACTCTTTCTTTATCGCTTTGAGTAATGCTTGATTTCTCAAAAGCGAGTGCAAAAGTACTAACTATTTTTCATTCCACCAAATCTTTTCGCAAAAAAGTTGCATTTTTAGTCGGTTTTAACATCTATAAAGACTTTATACAATAGATTTTAGCTGCTTACATTATTATATATATGCGCCTGTCTGTGTACACACTTAGGCGTATACGCAAGCGCGCAATACTATTAAGGTTATAATGTTTTTTCAGTTAATTTACTCAAGTTTCGCAAGTTTTGTCCCATACGCCCTGAAAGGTTCTTGAACCACATGCGAAAATTCAGTTAATTTATATTTAAAAATTGACGCTTATCCGTAGCCATTAACTTTATTTCGCTGACAATACATTAAAAGGTTATAATGTTTTTAAGATAACTTATATTTTAGAAGTTTACGCTTATCCATAGCCATTAACTTTATTTCGCTGATAATATTTTAACGGCTTATACATCAAGGATACCGATTAGACTGGGATTCTAGGAGTTTCTGCAGAAAGAAATCATAAAAAAAAAGAGGACTCTCTAAAAAAAGATACCCATTTCGGAATCGTAAACAAACGCTAAAATATGTAAAAACGTGCAGAATCCTTAAAATATGTTTATAAAATACGCAAAACACCCTTCACCACCCTTCACCCGTAACTATTTGACACTCAAAATGTTAAATAAAAAGGTGAAGGGTGAAGGTTTGAAAACTCTATTTTATATATGTACGCGTGGGTAAAGGAAAAAAGGGTAAAATCAAAAAAGTACCCTAGGGTCAAAAATCGGAAAAACCCTAAAAAAAGAATATAATATAAGATTTAAAATATACCCTTCACCCTTCACCTCGTTGCCACAACCCAGCTTCCATATCTTCATCATCGGATTACCTACATTTGTCTTCTTGGTTTATCCTTCGGAGATATTCTGCTATCTTTCGGAGATAATTTCGTATCCTTCGGAGATATTCTGCTATCTTTCGGAGTTATGTTCATATCCTTCGGAGATATTCTTCCGAATGATTCCATGATATTTTTCGCACTTTATTTCCCGAATCCACGCAAATCGCACAAATCGCATAGGTAGAAAACGGAAAAGACGTATCTTTGCACTCGAAATAAAACGAATAGCGTATGAGACAGGTAGAAAAAAGAGAAGATAAGAGATTAAGATGGCAATGGCAGATCAGTTTCAACCGCAAGGAGACTGACATGAAGGCAGACATCACCATCATTCCTAGCGGCAACTATCATATCCTGATAAAGGGTCTGAGAATGACGTAAAATTACGGAATAAATGTTAATAAAGCACAGAGATTATCGTTCGTTTCAATAATTGGCATTATCTTTGCGCTTATTATATTATTCAATAGACTATAAATAACAAAAGAAAATAGAATTATGACAGAAAAAGAAATGTACAATCTGATAAATAGTCAGAACAACCAGCAGAGCAATGGCTTTGCTGTTAATGAGAAAGAGCGAGGTATAAGCGGTGTTTTCTCTGCTTTGATGCGCAAAGTGTATACATGGATGACCTTAGCTCTCCTGATTACGGGCGTTACTGCCTATGGTGTAGCTAGCAGTCCTACCCTGCTGATGACCTTGATGACAAGCCGCGGCTTGCTCTTTGGCTTGATTATCGCAGAGCTCGCCCTGGTATTCATCATTACCGGTGCCCTACAGAGACTCTCCCTGACTACGGCCACCCTACTCTTCATCGTCTACTCGGTTTTGAATGGTGCCATGCTTTCATCCGTATTCGTAGTTTATACGATGACCAGTATTGCCAAGGTATTTTTTATTACAGCCGGCACATTCGGAGCAATGGCTTTCTATGGTTACACAACCAAGAAGGATTTGACCTCTTTAGGAAAAATACTCTTCATGGCGCTGATAGGCCTGATTATCGCTACCATAGTAAACATGTTCTTGAAGAGTTCAGGGTTTGATTACATTTTGAGTTACGCCGGCGTAGCCATCTTCGTTGGCTTGACCGCTTGGGACAGTCAGAAGATCAAGCAGATGCTCCAGACACAATACGACATGAGCGAGGGCGCACAGAAACTGGCACTCATCGGAGCCTTGACTCTGTATCTCGATTTTATCAACCTCTTCCTCTACTTGCTCCGCATCTTCGGAGGCAGCAACAAGGAATAATGAAAACGGGAACCGGGAATAAAGTAAAAAAACAAAGAATAACATACATAACGAGAAAGGTTGGCTTGCCCTCAACGGGTTGGCCAACCTTTATTTTTTAATTCCTAGAAAAAGTAAATGCTAGAGTTATATTCTCTTCAAAAAGTTCTATGGTGCAAAGATAGAAAAAAAATTGAGAACTATGGTTTCAAAATAGCAAAAATAAGTTTCAAATGGACAAAAAGTGTCTTTTGACATTTTTCAGTGTTCCACTGATTTTTAGAAACTACCTAAACATCAACAACTTATGCATTTACTCTATATTTATTAGGAGAGCAACCAAAAGAGGCAAAAAAATACTCTTCTGAACGTAGAAATAGAATTAAATCCCGATTTGATGGCGATTTCCGGCAAAGGAAAGTTCGTTGACTTCAACAAGTTCTCTGCATACTGTATACGATAAGTATTCACATAATCATAAAACGTCTGCCCATTCTGCCGGTTAAAATAGCGACTCAGATAAGTACGATTCGTACCTACAGCCAGCGCCACATCAGACAATTTCAGTTTCGGATTAAGATAGATTTTATCTTCCTCGAACAACCGCTGCACCTCAGCAGCCATCCCCGAAACATCTACTTCGTTCTGCTCTAACGGTACAATTTCAACATCGCTCAACTCTTCTATCACTGACTCATGCCTATAAACAAAATAATCTATCAGCATCCAGAGTATCAGAGAGCTTACCATATAGACATTGTCGTAATCCACATTAATAACGAAACAGCTCAGCGTCCATAAAAACAGAATCAGAAAGAAGGTATTGAGAATGGCAAGAAGCCAATTCAGATTAATATTTTCCTGATAAGAAAAGCGCTCTTTCAGCTGGCGGTGATACCTCCGAATCATAAAGATAAGCAATATAAAGGTAGAGCATCCATAAATGACTCCCCAGACAGAAAGCACATAAAACCAGATGATATTATGGGTAAAAATATAGAACACCGGCAACAAGAGGAAAGGCAATTCCAGCATCAAAGCTTTCACCCATCTGAACCAGCCCGGCTTCACCAGTTCCATCAACACAAAGCTGTAGAACGGAATAATCATCATATCCAACGAAGACGTAAGATACCACGCATGCTCGTTGTCAAAACCATAAATCAGAAAGAAAACCAGGTCCTTTACCAACTGCAGGTCGACCACAATCATGAGCCACATAATCATCCGAAAGAGCATCTCCTTTCCTTTTCTCCAAAACAGGAAAGCCATCATGGAGAAGAACATCATGCTCATACCATAAATAAAACTCGTTACCGAATCCATGTCTACTTTCTATATAAATAAACAAAAAAGGCACACCTATGGAGAGATATTCTAACATTCCAAAGGTGTGCCATGATATAAATTTAATGCCTTATATATAATAAGGTGTAATATTAAATGAAATAACCTAATTAGTCGATTTCCTCATCGGCCTCGTAACCTCCCATCTCACGGATAGCATTCTTCAGCATCGTATACTGCTGGTAGAGATGGTTCACAGGCTCTTCACCCTTAGTATAATCGTGCATAGGTGCCTTAAGGAAGAAACTCAAGAAACGCTGGATTCCGAAACGGCCTGCACGAGCAGCAAGATCGCTCAACAATGTAAGGTCGAGCAGCAATGGAGCAGCAAGGATTGAGTCACGGCAGAGGAAGTTAATCTTAATCTGCATTGGGTAACCCATCCAGCCGAAGATATCGATATTATCCCAACCCTCCTTGTTATCGTTGCGAGGTGGATAATAGTTGATACGTACCTTGTGATAGTACTGGGTATCTTCATCGTTACCATGACCATAGAGATCTGGCTGAGCTTCTGGTTTCAGGATTGTCTCAAGAGTAGAGAGTTTACTAACCTCCTTGGTATGGAAATTAGCAGGTTCATCGAGAACGAGACCATCACGGTTGCCGAGAATATTGGTAGAGAACCAGCCATTCAAGCCGAGACAACGGGTACCGATGATAGGAGCGAAACCACTCTTGACAAGAGTCTGGCCTGTCTTGAAGTCCTTGCCGGCGATAGGCATTTTGGTCTTCTCTGCGAGTTCCCACATAGCAGGAATATCAACAGTTGTATTAGGAGCACCCATGATGAAAGGAGCACCCTCTGTCAAAGCAGCATAAGCGTAGCACATGGATGGAGCTACATGCTGGCGGTCGTCAGCCTTCATTGCTGCCTCAAGTGCTGCCAATGTACCATGAATCTCCATATCTACAGGAACGTAGATTTCGGTAGATGCTGCCCAGATGACAACGATACGGGCACAACAGTTCTTCTCCTTGAAGTCGCGGATATCCTGACGAAGAGCCTCTACCATCTCCCAGCGGGTCTTGCAATCCTTCACATTGTCGCCATCAAGACGCTTTGCATAGTTCTTGTCGAAAGCAGCCTTCATTGGTACTACCTTCTCCAACTCCTCGCGTACAGGATTGATATCTTTCTCCTTCAATACCTCAGCATACATAGCAGCCTGATAAGCATTCTGCGGATAAACATCCCAAGTACCGAATACGATATCATTAAGGTCAGCAAGAGGAACGATGTCCTTGTAGTGCAAATATTTCTTGTCTGCACCCTTACCAACACGAATCTTGTCGTACTGAGTCATTGAACCTACTGGCTTCGCAAGTCCCTTGCGAGTCATGAAAACACCGGTCATGAAGGTCGTAGCTACTGCGCCACAACCAACAACCAAGATACCCAGCTTACCTTCTGCTGGTTTAACATTCATTTTTTCCATCTTCTAAAGGTTTATTTTATATTAAGTTGATTATAATCTAAGAATTGTGTCTGCAAAGATAACAAAAACTAATTGAACCGATGCGGTTTCCGTAGACTTTTTTTCAATAATTTACAATAATTAGCTTAAAATGGATAAAAAGGCTATTCTGCATCAAAAGCCTTGTGTAGAATATTTGTATAAAAGAAGGTGATACATGCATATTTATTCCACATTTATGCATAACGAAAGACAAAATAATGTTATTTTATGCATTTTTCTTTCATTTTATTTGGTTATTTGCAAAATATATTGTAATTTTGCAGCCGTTAAACGAATAAAAATACAGCATATGAAGGCAAAGAACAGCAGATTGGAAACTTTGAAGATGCTTATATCAAGTCAGGAGTTAAGTTCGCAAGACCAACTTTTGGAGGCTCTTCACAAAGAAGGCTTTAAGATTACGCAAGCAACATTGAGCCGTGACTTAAAACTGCTCAAGGTAGCAAAGGCAGCATCTTCGAGTGGAAAATATGCGTATGTCCTGCCCAATGATACATTATATAAGAGAGTATCAAACCATATTCCAGTGAGCAAGATGATGGTGAATACCGGATTCCAATCAATCAACTTCTCCGGGAACATGGTCGTGATCAAAACCCGTCCGGGATATGCAAGCAGCATCGCCTATAATATAGATAATAGTGATATTCCTCAAATTCTGGGAACCATCGCTGGCGATGACACGATCTTTCTGGTTAAGAAGAAAGGGACAACAGAAGAGGAAATCATCAATGCACTAGCAGAGGTAATTCCAGACGTTCACCATAAATATATATAAGGTAGTTGCATTTTTATGCAAAGCATACACCTTATTATATATAAAGAAAGAATATTAAAACAAAAACATTTTAAGATAGAAGAGAAAAAATGGAAGAAGCAGAAGTTAAAGTAATGGTGGCTGACGAAAGTCACATCAAGTACATCGACACCATTCTGACTACAATTGCAGAAGCTGCAAAGAAGCGTGGTTCTGGTATCGCCAAGCGTTCACCAGAGTATGTTGCCACCAAAATGCGAGAGGCCAAGGCGGTCATCGCTCTCCAGGGCGAAAAGTTCGCTGGTTTCAGCTACATCGAAACATGGGGCAACAAGCACTATGTCACCACATCAGGTTTGATCGTTCACCCAGACTTCCGTGGTATGGGACTGGCTAAGCGCATCAAGAACCTTACCTTTACGCTTGCCCGACAGCGATGGCCTCATGCCAAGATTTTCTCTTTGACATCTGGTTCGGCAGTTATGAAGATGAACACCCAGCTGGGTTATCTTCCTGTTACTTTCGCCGACCTGACCGATGATGAGTCATTCTGGCGTGGTTGCGAGGGTTGCATCAACGTGGATGTCCTCCATCGTACCAACCGCAAATACTGCATCTGCACCGCCATGCTCTTCGACCCAGAGGAGCATCTGCCTATCAAGCTTCCTCAGGAAGTGATTGAGAGAATCCGCAAGATTGACGGTCCATCTGCAGAAATCTAAATCCTTATATATAATAAGGTGTTGGCAAGAATGCCATCTAAATATTATTCATCCATATTAAACATAAAATAAAATGGCAAATAAAAAAGTTGTAGTCGCTTTCAGCGGCGGTCTCGATACATCATACACAGTAATGAAGTTGACCCAGGATGGCTGGGATGTTTATGCAGCATGCGCTAACACAGGTGGTTTCTCTGCCGAGCAGTTGAAGACCAACGAGGAGAACGCATATAAGTTGGGTGCCAAGGCATACGTCACTCTCGACGTTACCCACGAATATTACGAGAAATCATTGAAATACATGATTTTCGGTAATGTGCTCCGCAACAACTGCTACCCTATCTCTGTATCTTCTGAGCGTATTTTCCAGGCTATCGCCATCGCTCGTTATGCCAAGGAGATTGGTGCTGACGCCATCGCTCACGGAAGTACAGGTGCCGGCAACGACCAGATTCGTTTCGACATGACCTTCCTGGTAATGGCTCCTGGTGTAGAGATCATCACATTGACTCGTGACAAGGCGCTTTCTCGTAAGGAGGAGGTTGATTACCTGAACGAGCACGGCTTCTTTGCAGACTTCACCAAATTGAAGTATTCTTATAACGTAGGTATCTGGGGAACCAGTATCTGCGGCGGTGAGATTCTCGACCCAACCCAGGGTCTCCCAGAGGAGGCTTACCTGAAGCACGTTACTGCCAAGGAAGAAGAGGCTGAACTGAAGATTACCTTCGAGAAGGGTGAGATCGTGGCTGTCAACGGCGAGAAGTTTGATGATAAGATTGCTGCCATCCAGAAGATTGAGGAGATTGGCGCTTCTTATGCCATCGGTCGCGACTGCAACGTGGGTGACACCATCATCGGTATCAAGGGTCGTGTAGGTTTCGAGGCTGCAGCTCCTAAGCTCATCATCGAGGCTCACCGCCTGTTGGAGAAGAGCACATTGAGCAAGTGGCAGCAGTATTGGAAGGATCAGGTAGGCAACTGGTACGGAATGTTCCTCCACGAGAGCCAGTACCTGGAGCCAGTGATGCCGGATATCGAGGCTATGCTGACTTCTTCTCAGCGCAACGTAAACGGTACAGCTATCTTGAAGCTCCGTCCATTTAGCTTCCAGACTGTTGGTGTCGATTCACCAGACGATTTGACCAAGTCTAAGCTCGGTGAGTATGGTGAGATGCAGCACGGTTGGACCGCAGAGGATGCGAAGGGCTTCATCAAGGTAAGTTCTACCCCACTCCGTGTTTATTATGGTATGCACCCTAACGAGGAAAGATAATATGGTAAAAGTAGGTATTTTAGGAGCAGCTGGTTATACAGGAGGTGAGTTGATTCGCCTCCTTATCAACCATCCTGAGGCAGAGATTGTATTCGCCAACAGCGAGAGTAACGCCGGCAACCTGGTGGCTGAGGTTCACGAGGGATTGTATGGCGAGACCGACTTGAAGTTTACCGCCGAGATGCCTTTCGACCAGGTAGATGTTATCTTCTTCTGCTTCGGTCACGGCAAGAGCGAGGCGTTCCTGAAGGAGCACAATGTTCCGGAGAACGTGAAGATTATCGACCTGGCGCAGGACTTCCGTCTTGCCCCAGAGACTGTGGTTGCCACCCAGCAGCCAACCCCAGTCGCTCACAATTTCGTATATGGTCTTCCAGAAATAAATGAATCAAAAATAGCCGTAGCTCAGCACGTGGCAAACCCAGGTTGTTTTGCAACCTGCATTCAACTTGGTTTGTTGCCTGCTGCTAAGATGGGTCTCATCAACAGCGATGTATCTGTCAATGCCATTACCGGTAGCACCGGCGCTGGTCAGAAGCCAGGCGCCACTACCCATTTCTCATGGCGCAACAACAACATGAGCATCTACAAGGCATTCAACCATCAGCACGTGCCAGAGATTCGTCAGAGTCTGAAGCAGACACAGGGTTATCTCGATGCAGCCATCGACTTTATCCCTTACCGTGGCGACTTCGCCCGCGGTATCTTCGCTACAGAAGTTGTGAAGACCGACAAGCCAATCGAGGAAATCGTAGCTGGTTACAAGGAGTTCTACAAGAATGCCAAGTTCACCCACTATGTGGATAAGGCTATCGACCTGAAGCAGGTTGTGAATACCAACAAGTGCCTGGTTCATGTGGATAAGTATGGCGATAAGCTCCTGATTACTTCCTGCATCGACAATCTTCTGAAGGGTGCCGTAGGTCAGGCTGTTCAGAACATGAACATCATGTTTGGTCTCGACCAGACAGCAGGTTTGAAACTCAAGCCATCAGCATTTTAGATAAAAGAATTCGGAAGAACGGATGAAAAATCATTCGTTCTTCTATCATAAAAAATAGTTTGTAATAAGATAACTCTATGAGTTGTCTTTCTTAAAACATAGATTTAACATGAAACTTTACGACGTATATCCTCTTTTCGATATTAATATAGTAAAAGGTAAGGGCTGCAAGGTATGGGACGACAAGGGTCAGGAATACCTCGACCTCTATGGCGGTCATGCCGTTATCAGCATCGGTCATTGCCATCCTCACTATGTGGAGATGCTCACCAACCAGTTGAACAATCTGGGATTCTATTCCAACTCTGTCATCAACAAGTTGCAGGTGAAACTCGCTGAGCGTCTGGGCAAGATAAGTGGTTATGAAGATTATCAGTTCTTCCTCATCAACTCAGGTGCCGAGGCAAACGAGAATGCCCTGAAGTTGGCTTCCTTCACCAACGGAAAAACCCGCGTGCTTTCTATAGAGAAGGCTTTCCACGGAAGAACTTCCCTTGCCGTAGAGGTAACAAATAATCCTAAGATCATCGCTCCTATCAATGACAATGGTCACGTAACCTATCTTCCTATCAACGATTTGGAGGCTTGGGAGAAGGAACTTGCCAAGGGCGATGTATGTGCTTGTATCATCGAAGCTATTCAGGGCGTAGGTGGTTGCAACATGGTAACTCCTGAGTTTGCTCAGGGTTTGCAGGCAGCCTGCAAGAAATACGGCACTTTCCTGATTTGCGATGAAATCCAGTGCGGTTACGGCAGAAGCGGTAAGTTCTTCGCTCACCAGTGGTTGGGCATCAAGCCAGACCTCATCACCGTAGCCAAGGGTATCGGTAATGGTTTCCCTATGGGTGGCGTGTTGATTTCTCCAGAGTTTACACCTGTATATGGTCAGTTGGGTACTACCTTCGGTGGCAACCACCTGGCATGTACAGCAGCTCTCGCCGTTCTCGATGTTTTCGAGAAGGAGAACCTGGTACAGAATGCGCATGAGGTTGGTGAATATCTCATTGCCCAGCTGAAGGAGTTGCAGAAGCGCAACAGTCACATCACGGAGGTTCGTGGTCGTGGCTTGATGGTAGGCGCCGTACTCGATATTCCTCACAAGGAAGTTCGCAGCAAGCTCATCCACGAGCAGCACTGCTTCACCGGTTGCGCCGGCACCAACATCCTTCGTATCCTCCCTCCGTTGGTATTGACCAAGGAGAATGTCGATGACTTCATCGAAAAATTGGAAACCGTATTAAAAGAAGTATAAACCCATTGAGATAAGGATATAAAGAAAACTCAACCCATAAAAGAAATAGGAAACACTCCTATCGTGAGCAGCAAGCCCTTTGCGGTTTGCTGCTTTTTTGTTTCCCTTATAGGAAAAGTGTACTCTCTATCACTTCGGCATCTAGGATTCGAAGGAACTCCTTCAGGCGCATCGCCAAAACGCTCGAGCCGTGATGCAAGCCTATGCCTTCCCCGTAAAGATGACGGAGAGCGAATGCGTGGCAGATCTGTTCAAGAAGTATAATGAATTGGCGGAATAGGAATATTCCGACTATAAAAAGCAAAAAGAGAGGCATGGTTCCATTATGCGAAAACCATGCCTCTCTCATATAACAAGATTTTATCTTGTAAAAGATATTTATAGTCGATTCAACTCTGCATTACCGGCACCAGTTCCCTTATACTTGCTACGTGTGGTATTGAACTTATAGCGAAGGGTGAGTTGCAGGTCTCTCGTACCTCGCTTAGACACTTGCAAGAGTTCCATCTTCTGGTTATAGAGCAAGTCGGCATCCCAACATTTATAAAGCAGGTCGTTGCCTTTTATTTCCAAGGTAAGGGCATCCTTTAGGAATGACTTGCTGATGCTGACATCCAGCACATGCTGCTCTTTGGCAAGATATACATTCATCGTGTTACCCTTGCTCTGATAGCGATAATCCACGTTAAGAGTGATGCCGCATGGCAAGGAGAAGGCATTGTTGAAGTTGCCCATGAAGATAGGACGATTCAAGCGATAAGATGCCACATCAGTATGGAGGGTGAACCATGGCTTCTGCATGCCCAAGTTGATTTGCGGCGCCCAAATGCCTATCTTTGGAGCGGCACTGATGTAGGCAGTCATGCTCTTGAGACTCTTCACGTTCTTACGACTTATCATGGTAATTGCTTCGTTATCAGGAATTTGCTCCGCCCAATAGATAATGGCATTGCGAGAGTCCTTGTAGTTGACCATAAACTGGATGAACTTCCATACACCCGATAATTCCACTCTGTGATTGGTTTCGTTGTCGAGATAAGGATTACCTGTTTGGCGAGTAAATCGATTCATATAAGATACATTATTGCTCAGTTGACTATATGAAGGACGAGAGGTCTTTACCGAATAGCTCAACTGTGCCATTACCTTACCTATCTTCGCACCATAGCTGATGGTAGGAAAGAGGTTGCGGAAGGAGCGACTCTGCTCGGGCTGATAGATGCCTGCATCATAATACTTGAATCTTACATACTCGTATCGCAATCCCGCCGTGATGTTTCCTATCGGGGTGAGGCGCGCGTATTGGATGAATGGACTTGCCGTCTGCTCCTCCAACTTGCTATAAGAGTTGGCGAAGAGGTCGGTGCGATTCACTTCGTAGTCATCGTTACGATGAGTATTGATATACTCAGCTCCATAGGAGAGATTACCGCCCAAGAGAGGAGAGGTAATTACGAGTTTAGTGGCTACCATCTTATTGCTCACACGATTCTTGGAGTTGACGTTACGAGAATCGTGCTCCTGGCTCTGTTCATCGCTATAGGCATAAGCCCTGTTTGTACTGAAATAGAGGTCGGTATTCAGGTCAATAGTGGTCTTGCCCAATGTGCCGTTGTAGTAGGCATTCAATTGATGGCTAGGATTGTCCTTGTCAACCGTCAGACCATCGGTTTTGATATAGTCGTAAAACTTACCGTCGGCAGTTACCTGACTATCGAAAAAATCTTTTGAGCGAGAATAGCCTGGCGAGGTCAAGGTGTATCTCGCACCAATGGAATGATTGGCATTGAAATCATAGCTAAAACCACTGATAAGACGGTGCGATTCTATGCGACCAGTTACTTCGTTGTTGTTATGCTGTTGCCAAAGCGTATCTACATGTACAGTCTGATTGTAGGTGGCCTTTTGCATCCATGTTGCATCAGAGAACTTATAAGTGGCAAAGAGATTCAGTCCATTATGACGATAGTTCATGTTAATCTGCTGGATGGTATTGTCGTGCTTATTGTACCAATACACAGAGCGAGTATCAAAGCCGAAACCTTCGCCTTTTTTCTTGATGGTCTTGATTTTGATTACCGCATTTACCGAAGCATCGTAGGTGGCTCCAGGATTCTGGATGACTTCCACACTCTTGATGTCGGAAGATTTGATGTTATCCAACTCACTGATGTCTTGCATCTTCCTGCCGTTGATATATATAATAGGTGTACCCTTGCCGACCACCTCATATCCATCTTTCTTCTTCACGATGCTCGGCACATGCTTCAATACATCTTCAGCCGTACCCATCTTGCTAAGGACGGTTCCTGCCACATTGGTCAGCAGTCCTTCGTGGGTCTTCTTATATTGAGGAAGATGAGCTTTCACCACCACTTCGCCAAGTTCTTTGGAGAACTTCTCAAATAGGGTCGTGTCGGAAATCTGTTCGCCATTGATGTTCTGTGCCATCATCTGTGTTATGGTAATGCCACAGAAGGATGCTACTAACGCAAGTCTTTTCATTGTCTTATTATTCTTTATGTTGTTACTATTCTTATTTTGTTGCAAAATAGCAAGGCAACGGCTATGCCAAAAACATAAGCAACTGATTATCAGAATATATAGAAACAAAGTCCATAAAACGACCTGTCTAAATACTTGACACTGCTGTCTAGTTATTAGACACTCTGTGGTTTAACGATTTTAGTTGATCACCTTAAACAGATAGTCATATCTGGAGTTTGACTTCATATTTTTCACAAAACAAGTCCACTGGTTCACAAAAAACACGCTACCTCCAGCCATACTTTTTAAATATTTTGCTTATCTTTGCACCAAACTTATCAGTATGGAAGAATATCTCATCATATCAAATGCCAACTTCTTGCTCAGAGTGGCTTCCGAACAGATAGCATACGTCTGTTCGGAAGGAAGCTATTGCAATCTCCGACTCACCAACGGCGACGAATACACCTTCTCGTTCAACCTTGTGGCCTTTGAGAAGAAAATAGTAGAGCAACTTGCCCAAACGGCACACTTCTTCGCTCGTGTTGGCAGAAACTACATTATTAATAGTCAGCATATTTTCAGTATCAACCTCAACACTTCAGAACTAGTTTTGTACAACGAACGGTTTTGCGAGAAATTCACTCTGCACGTCAGCAAGGAACCACTCAAACAATTAAAAGCACTTTTAGACAACTCCATAAAATCGTAAAAGGTATGAAAGGAAAAACCAATCAGGAAGAAACTTATTTCCTGGGCAAAGCACAGGAAACAAGATACACAAAATCTCATATATATAAAAAGGTATTTGGGATAGCCGCTTGCGTGATAGCAATAATAGGTATAACCATCGTACTTATGTTCAAACCGCAAAGCGTATCACAACCTCATGTGTTAAAGACGATAGCTGTTTTACCGGAAGGTGGTCAGATGCCTGTCTTCAACGGCAATGGCGACATCAACGATTTCCTAAGATGGGTGATGACAAACATCCAATATCCTAAAGGATTGGAAGACAAGCCTGCCCGAGTCGTCATCAACTTCACCGTTCAAAAGGATGGAACATTGGGATTGTTTAAAGTTCTCGAAGCTCCCAAAGAAAAAGCCTACGAGCAGACTGTGATTGAACTTCTCAAGAAAAGTCCCCACTGGAAGCCTGCCAGACTCTCCGATGGCGAGGAAGTCAACATGGAGTTTACCTTGCCTGTCGTTTTCACTCCCGAAGTAAGAAAGAAATAATCAGCCAAAAAACGATGAAACAGTTTAGATTGATCCTTATATTATGGCTATGTATGGCAATGAATGCCAAGGTCAACGAGACCGCAGCTAATCTACTTCAACAAGGAGATAGCTGTTTGAGTAGATATGATGTATTTCATGCAACCCAATACTACCAAAAGTATTTGGAAGCAAATCCATCTCACCTGGGAGCACGCAGGAAACTGGCTTCCTGCTATCGGAAAGTAGGCAACTACACCGCCTGCATTTCTTGCCTAGACAAGATTCCATCAGATAGCATCAACCACGAAGACATGCGAATGTTCTATTATGCGTATCTCAATCAGAACAACAATGACAAGGTTTCTCTCTGGGGTGAACGCATCGCATTCTTATTCCCATACGACAGCGAAATTATCGCTTCGCTTGCAGTGCATTACAATGGAGTGAACAAACCAGACAGAGCAGAAAAAGTGGCGAAGAATTACATTTCTCAATATGATTCCACGAACTTATATGTCAACAAGGAATATGCCTATTCCCTATTCATGCAATTCAAATACGTTGAGGCTATACCCTTGTATGAGAAACTGATAGCGCAAGGATTTGATAATTTCGAATCCAATTTCATCCTTGGTCTCTGTTATGAGGACCTGCCGGACAATGAAAAGGCGCTGAAACATTACCAGAAAGCAGTTCAGTTCAAAAACGACAATGCCACTTGCCTTTTCCACTTGGCTTTGATAGAGAAATCCTTCTGCATGGATTCACTGTCTATGGCTCATTTCAACCAGTCGTTAGAGGTTTCCTTGCCAAAAGACAGAGCATTGCGAACCTATAAATGGCTAGCCGACTTACATTTTCAACACAACCGATATGCAGACGCTGCCCGTGACTTTGAGCTATGCACCTTATACGATGAGGAAGATAATCCTCTTAACCATTACAATGCCGCCCAAATGTTCATCGCTTCCAAGAACAAGCTGAAAGCGAAACAGCATCTCCAGATGTTCTTAGCAAATGCAAACAGACTGGAAGATAAAAAAGAGGCAGCACAACTCATATCCAAAGCCAAAGAGCAACTCAAGCAATAACCATCAAACTCACATAAATACATGAAAATAATTTTTATCTTAGGTTCAGCATTATTGCTGAGCCAGCCCCTTTGCGCTCAAAACGAAGAGGCAAAAGACACGCTTACCGCCCAGATGATGATGCAAAACCTGCCAGAGGTTTTCGTCAAGGCGACACGTTCTATCGTCAAGGCAGAAAGAGGACAGTTGGTTTACAACATGCCACTGCTCATAGAGAAAATGCCGGCAGACAACGCTTATGATGCCCTTACCCGAATACCAGGAGTAAACGAACGAAACGGCAACATCAATTATGCAGGAAAGGAACTGACTCTCATCATCAACGGCAAACCATCCACGCTCAATTATGCACAACTGGCAGAGCGATTAAAAGCCATGCCCGCATCACAATTAGCCAAAGCCGAAGTGATGCTGGCAGCGCCAGCACGCTTACATGTTCGTGGAATGGTCATCAATCTGATTACCAAAGACTATGTAGGAAAGAACCTGCTTTCAGGACAAATACAAAGCATCTGGAGCCAAAGCAAATACGGAGAAGGGGAAGGCAAAGGCAACCTGCTGTTCCAAAAAGGAAAATTCGGTCTGGGTGCCATGTATTCATTTACAGATGGAACATCATACGGTGAGACTACTACCAATGCCAATCATCCGCTTCAAGGGAAACGAGTAGCGTATCATGACAAGACCTCACAGAAAACCCTTGGATTGACTCACAACTATCGCTTGGGACTGAGTTATGCATTTGCTGATAACCACCAGCTATCCCTGGCATATACAGGAAAATGGGACAGCAGTCATCCTCATCATGAAACGATGGGAACAGGCACATCCCAGCAACAGGGCAATGAACATACCTACCTGCACAATGTAGATGCCAGCTACAACCTGCCCTTTGGACTACAAATAGGCATATCCTATCTCAACTACCAAAATCCCAGCCAGCAATATCTGGAAGGAACAATACTTGACGAAGAGCGTATTCTATACACAAACAGCAAGCAGGTAATAGACAAATGGCTTTTCACCGCCGATCAATCCCACTCATTGAAGAAGGGTTGTGAACTGTCGTATGGTATGAAATTTCAAACCAGCAACAACAGAAGCTACCAAACCACGACCAACAAAGATGGAGCAGAAATTCCAGATGCAACCAGCCAGGTGAATATCGAAGAAAAAATCTTGAGCTTCTATGGCGGCATAAGCAAACAAATAAACGAGCGAATCAGCTTGGAAGCCTCTGTCGAAGCAGAGCAATACCATTCTCCACAATGGAACAAATGGCATATTTATCCCACACTTAATGCATCGTGGAAAGCCAATCCTGGCAACATACTCAACTTATCCTTCAGTTCCAGCTCACAGTTTCCTAGCTATTGGTCAACTATGAGCAGCATTTACTATGCCTCTACCTATATGGAGATATGGGGAAATCCTCATCTCAAGCCTTACTCTACATACGAGACCAACCTGATGTGGACAATCAAAAGTCGCCATACATTGATGGCATTTGCAGAGTTCCAACCCAACTATTCTGTGCAGTTGCCATATCAGACTACCGAGCACCTGGCAGTCATAATGAAGGAGACCAATTTCGACTATAACCATACTATAGGCATTAGAGCATCGACGACTTTCGGTATAGGCAATTGGATGAATGGAAGTGTTTCGGCAACAGGAATCTACAGACATGACAAGAGTAACGATTTCTTTGACTTGCCCTTCAATCGCAAACATATCTCTGCCATTCTTGCCGGAAATCTATCCGCCCAGTTTAGCCGAAGCCATCACATCCATTTCATACTTAACCCATTCTATCAGTCGAAAGCCATTCAAGGACTCTATGACATCAAATCAGTCTTTCTCTTGATTGCTATGTTGAGATGGGCTTCCGATAATGATAAATGGAGCATTGTGGTTAAAGGCAGCAACATCTTCAACGAGGGATTCTCTACAAAATCAGTACAAGGCAATCAAGACTATCACATGAACATCAAGCAAGATTGGGCATCAGCCTCCATCTCCATCATCTATAAGATAGGCAAGTACAAGGAGAAGAGAACCAAGGACGTGGATACTTCCAGAATGGGAGTAAACTAGCGAATTTCTTAAAAAATCGTCAGCAAACAAGCGCACTTTCTTAAAAAATCGTCTATAAACACGCTATTTTCAGATAAAAGTAGTATCTTTGCACCGGAATTGCATTTTAACTATAAGACGACAATGAAAATAACAATTATCGGAGCAGGTGCTATGGGCGGTGCCATGGCTGAAGGACTCTTGCAGAGCGAGAAGTTCACTCCATCAGATATTACGGTATCTGACCATAACCAACCAGTATTGGATCACTTCGCAAGCGAAGGAGCCAGCGTAACCCTCGACAACCAGTTGGCTTGCCATGGCGCAGACATCGTATGCGTGGTAGTAAAGCCATGGTGCGTGGAGAAGACATTGAAGGGAATCAAGGATGCACTCAACTACAAGAATCAGAAACTCGTAGTGGTAGCAGCCGGTGTGCCATCAGCCAACATCAAGGAGTGGCTGGACAAGGATGGCATCACCCCAACCTTCTTCCTCGTGATGCCAAACATCGCCATCGCCTACAAGCAGTCGATGACCTTCATCACTCCTGTAGATGCATCTGCTACAGAAATCCAGCAGATTACAGAAATCTTTGATGAATTGGGCGAAAGCCTCATCATGGAAGAACGTCTCTTCCCAGCAGCTACCGCTATGTCGTGTGCCATCGCTTACGCCATGCGCTATGTAAGAGCCAATGTAGAAGGCGGCGTAGAGATGGGCTTCAAGGCAAAGGATGCCCAGAAGATTGTCTTGCAGACCATCAAGGGTGCCGTAGAACTGCTTCAGGAAACAGGCGAACACCCAGAGGCTGCCATTGATAAAGTAACAACTCCTGGCGGCTGCACCATCAAGGGCTTGAATACCATGGAACAGGGCGGCTTTACCAGCGCAGTGATCAATGGTTTATTGGCAGGAAAAAAATAAGAAAATGATACAATGAATGCTGCACAGATTACTTTATTTGTGCAGCATTTTCGTTTTTATAAGCACAAAGAGTTATAAAAACGTAAGTTTTTTGAGCCGTTTTAAATATTTTTCGTATCTTTGCGCTTACATTTCGAAATTGCCCATCAGCAACTGTTCGATGTATTATCAAAGCAAACAATAAAAAGAATATTTTATGGACGAAGCAATCAAACAAATCGGTGAAAGACTGAAAGGTCTCCGCGAGGTTCTCAATATTCCTGCCGAGGAAATTGCAGAACTGTGCGAAATCAGTCTTGATCATTACCTCAAGATAGAATCCGGTGAGGCGGATCCTTCTGTTTATCGCCTGTCAAAAATCTCTAAGCGATACGGCATTGACCTTGACGTATTGCTCTTCGGCGAGGAACCTCGCATGAAGGGATACTACGTAACCCGCAAGGGACAGGGACCGGAGATAGACCGCAACAACCAGTATAAATACCAGAGCCTTGCCGTAGGATTCAAGGATAGAAAGGTGAATCCGTTCATGGTACAGGTGGATCCGTTGCCAGGCGACAAGAAGCCGAACAAGAACGGACACGACGGACAGGAATATGATTATGTGATAGAGGGACAGCTCGAAGTAACCATCGAAGAGAAGGTGATGGTGCTGAACCCTGGCGACAGCATCTACTTCGACAGTAGAAAGTCGCATTGCTTCCGCTCACTCAACAATGAGCCAGCCAAGTTCCTTTGTATAATTATCTAGAAGAGTAACTATGATCGAGAGATTTCTAAAACAGACAAAATTCACTTCAGAGCAAGACTTCAAGGAGCATCTGGAGTTTATCATACCAGAAGATTTCAACTTTGCCTACGACGTGATGGACGAATGGGCAAAGATCAAACCAGACCACGTGGCGCTGCTTTGGGCAAGTGAACGTGGCGAAGAAATCCGTTTTACATACAAGGACCTGAAGGAGCAGAGCGACAAGGCTGCTGCTTACTTCCAGAGTCTCGGTATCGGTCACGATGATAAGGTGATGCTGATTCTGAAGCGTCACTATCAGTGGTGGCTTGCCATGCTCGGTCTCCACAAATTGGGTGCCGTAGCCATCCCTGCTACCCACATGCTTACCAAGCACGACATCGTTTACCGCAACAATGCAGCAAGCGTGAAGGCTATCATCTGCTGCGGCGATGATTACGTGGTAGAGCAGGTTAATCAGGCAATGTCAGAGAGTCCGACTGTCAAGACATTGATTAGTATCGGTCCGGATATCCCTGAAGGTTTCCACGACTGGATGAAGGAATGGAACGAATGTGCTCCTTTTGTTCGTCCGGAGCATGTAAACTCTAACGAGGATACCCTGCTGATGTACTTCACATCGGGAACCACAGGCGAGCCAAAGATGGTAGCACACGATCACCTCTATGCCCTCGGTCATCTGACCACGGGTGTATATTGGCACAATCTCCATGAGAACTCCATCCATCTTACCGTAGCCGATACCGGTTGGGGCAAGGCTGTATGGGGCAAGCTCTACGGACAATGGTTTGCCGGAGCCACCGTCTTCGTTTTCGACCACGAGAAGTTTACGGCAGATAAGATTATGCGACAGATTGAGAAGTATCACATCACCTCTTTCTGTGCCCCTCCTACCATCTATCGCTTCATGATTCAGGAGGATTTCTCTAAGTATGACCTCAGCAGTCTTGAATACTGCACCACAGCGGGCGAGGCAATGAACCCATCCGTGGCAGAAACCTTCCAGAAGCTGACGGGCGTTCAGATTTACGAAGGCTTCGGACAGACTGAGACCACGATGACACTCGGAACCTTCCCTTGGATCAAGCCAAAGCCAGGAAGCATGGGTAAGCCAAACCCACAATATGATGTTCACATCCTTCGCCCAGACATGACGGAATGCGAGGATGGTGAAAAGGGCGAGATTTGCATCCGCATCGGCGATGCCAAGCCTATCGGTCTCTTCAAATATTACTATCGCGATGAAAAGCAGACCAAATCGGTTTGGCACGATGGTTTCTATCATACAGGTGATATGGCTTGGCGTGATGAGGAAGGCTACTTCTGGTTTGAGGGTAGAATCGACGACGTAATCAAGAGTTCGGGTTACCGTATCGGTCCTTTCGAGGTAGAGAATGCCCTGATGACTCATCCTGCCGTAGTAGAGTGCGCCATCACCGGTGTGCCAGACCCAATCCGCGGCATGGTTGTCAAGGCTACCGTCGTACTGAAGGAAGAATACAAGAGTATGGCGGGTCCTGACCTCGTCAAGAAGCTGCAGGATCATGTGAAGCATGAGACTGCTCCTTATAAATATCCTCGCATCATCGAATTCGTAGATGAATTGCCAAAGACCATCTCCGGCAAGATTCGAAGAGTAGAGATTCGAGAAAAAGACAATAAAAAGAAATAATGATTGAAGGGGCAAGGAATTTGAAGCAACAGATTCCTTGCTCCAAATAAATATCGGCATAAAATGGGAAAAAGAATCGTAGTAAAGGTGGGCAGCAACGTGCTGACCCGAGAAGACGGAAAACTGGATGTAACGAGAATGTCGGCGATTGTTGATCAGATTGTCTGGCTCAGGAAACACGATTATGAGGTGATTCTGGTATCTTCTGGTGCCGTGGCTGCTGGAAGAGCCGAACTGCATGTTGACCATCATTTGGACAGCGTGGAGCAACGCCAGCTGTTCTCTGCCATCGGACAGGTGAAACTCGTTGGTCTCTATTACAACCTTTTCCGTGAATATAAGATAAAGATTGGTCAGGTATTGACCATGAAGGAAAATTTCGGTGCCGAAGAGCAGTACAAGAACCAGGAAGCCTGCATGCAGGTGATGCTGGAAAACAACGTGCTCCCTATCGTCAACGAGAACGATACCGTGTGCATCACCGAGCTGATGTTTACGGATAACGATGAGTTGTCTGGCTTGATTGCCAAGATGATGAATGCCGACACATTGATTCTATTAAGTAATGTGGATGGCATCTACAATGGCGACCCAAGCGAACCTACCACCCGCATCATCCCATCGGTTTATTACGACCGCGACATCAGTGAGTACATCCTTGCCAGCAAGAGCAGTCACGGCAGAGGCGGCATGACATCGAAAGTAAAGACCGCCCACGATGTAGCCAATGCCGGCATCAAGGTAATCATCGCCAACGGCAATACGCCAAACATCCTCATCAATCTGAAGGAGCATCCGATGGAGACCCTTCATACTGAGTTTGTGGCAAGACCGCTAAACAAGTAAAATCATTAGGGAAAAAAGATACAGATACCTAAAAAAAAGCAGCAAGCCTATTATAGACTTTGCTGCTTTTTGTTTTTATTATGAATAGTTGATACGTTATTCTAATACCAATACATGGCTGGTTCCATCGGTCTGGCTGAATACATTCAAGCCGACTTTCATCAGATAGTCACCGCTGTACTGCTTGCCATTGCACTCCAAATCAGACTCCTTTCCAGGCATCAGATTAGTCTCCTTTACGGTATAAACCTTATCGGCATCCAATCCCTGCATCTTCACATTCATCAGAGGCTCCTTGTAGCGTGGATGCAAGTCGTATGCAAAGAGAACGGCACGCTGCTTGTCCTTACTTACATAGTTAATGGCACAATGGTTGCCTTCGTATGGAGAAACCAGGCGATACTGGTCGCCCTCAAGAATCATAGGCTTCATGCTATCGTAGTTCTTGACAGCATTCTGCACAAACTTGTAGTCATCACCAGAAAGTGACTTGAGGTCGATATCAAAGCCCAACTTACATGAACTGCAAACATCGGTGCGGAACTTCACACTGGTATTCTTGTTCCAATTGGTTACATGCGAACCCATGGTCTTGGCTGGGAAGAACTTCGACAGACTCCACTGGATGTAGAGGCGCTCGTATGGATCCGTATCGTCTGAACACCAGAACTCAGTGAAATACTTAAGCATCTCATAATCCATTCTGCCGCCACCGCCAGAGCAGAGCATCATCGGCAACTTAGGATACTTCTTATGAATACGGGTAAGCACATTGTAGATACCACGGACATGATCGATATAGAAATTACCCTGATTCTCCTTATGATATGGAGAATAGATATTGGTAATCACACTGTTGCAGTCCCACTTGAAGTAAGCCACATCCGGATTCTCCGTCATGATGCGATCCACGATGCCGAACACATAATCCTGTACCTTAGGATTACTGATATCAAGTACCAGCTGGTTGCGGTAATAATAGGTATCACGCTTTGGCTGCATGATGACCCAGTCAGGATGCTTCTCGAAGAGTTCACTCTTAGGATTCACCATCTCAGGCTCAATCCAAATACCAAACTTTACACCAGCCTTTTTGGCATCTCTTACCAATCCAGGTATTCCATCAGGCAGCTTGCTCTTGGTAGCCTCCCAGTCGCCGAGACCTGCATGGTCGTCCTTACGAGGATACTTGTTGGCAAACCAACCATCATCAAGCAAGAACATATCAACACCCAGATCCTTGGCATCCTTCATCAACTCAGCAAGACTCTGCTGGTTGAAGTCGAAGCCGGTATTCTCCCAGTTATTCAAGAGCGTAAGGCGATCTTCCATACCCATGTTTACCTGATACTGGCGAGCCCAATTGTGCAAATTACGGGAAGCCTCACCGATACCATTATCGCTCATGGCAAAGATAAACTCAGGGGTAGTGAATGTCTCACCAGCCTTCAGCTTATAATTAGAGGCGTATGGATTGATGGCAGGGATAACACGAAGGGCTCCCACATTATCTACCTCGAAGGTAAAGCGGAAGTTGCCAGGCCAACCGATGGTTCCAAGCATCACCTTGCCCTCATTCTCCTTGGCTGGCTCATCGAATCCCAGTTCAAAGAAAGGCTCCTCCTGCATGGCTGCACGGGTACCCAACTTGGTATCAACAATTTTCTTACCAGCAGTCAACTGGCAAGTTTCAGGCTGTCCTTCCTTAGCCCAGTCGCTATGATAATTGGTAACGAAATACTTGTTTGCCTTGAAATAAAGCATTGTAGAGCTATATCTCCAAAGCGTAACCGGAGCTTTCTCCTTATGAGAGATTTCGCTCCATGCCTTGATGACGTTCTCCTTAGGATAAGCAGCATAGTGGAGCTTCACAGTCAGCGGATACACCTTGTCCTTAAGAGTGATGATGGTCTCAACACCTCCACTGATAGCCTTTTCTTCAGAAGACTGATAATATAAATAGGTAGTCATATTACCATCTGCATGGGTCACTGCCACTGCTGGCTCGAAGAAATCTTCAGCACCAGAGGTTGCATAAACCTCATGACCTCGCTGGCTGACGGCACCATCAGAGGCCGCATATACATCCCACTTCAGCTGATTGTAATCAGAAGGATTCTTCAACTTGTCACCCAGATACACTTGGTAGAGGCGACCCTTAGGAGAAACCTGCATCACGAGGTCGGTCTTATCGGTTGACACCCTGATGGTCTTTTGAGCAGATGCCATGATAGATGTCATGCACATCGCTGCGATAATCATAAATACCTTTTTCATCGTTCTTTGGTTTTTATGTGATTGCTTTGTTATAATTAAACGCTATAATACTTTCGTTATTATCTTAGAATTTGATTCCTGCAGAGAATTCCACCGTGAACGGACGGAGATAGCTACCACTCATGTACTTGCCGTCATATTTGCCAGCTTCCTGCTTGGTAATCAGCTCAGAGCCACTAATGGTACCCTTGGCACCCTTCTCGTTAAAGATATTGATGACACTCACGCCAAGGCTCAGTTTCTTGTTCACATTCCAGTTGATTCCACCGAAAGTCTCCCAGTGACCATTGAAGTAGAGTGCCTCCTGAAGGTTGGCATAGGTCTTACCGAAGTAACGGAAGCTCAACCAGGCATTCAGATTCTTGGTGATATCATACTTAGGGTCCAACTCGATAAGAACCTGAGGAATCTCCTTGACAATCATATTGTTGGCATTCACACCCATAGACTGACCGTCACTGAACGTTACGCTCGCATTATAGTTCTTATACACCGGCTTCTGATAGGTGAAGAGTGCATGCATGTGGAAGTTCTTGAACGGATTGATTTCTGCCGAGGTTGTCCAACCCAAAGTCTGGATATTATAGATGAGCAACACGGTCTTGCCCTCTGTAGTACCAGGCTTGGTAAGATTCTGCTGGTCGATATTGTTCGACTTTGAAATGTAGGTCACCATTGAAGAAAGGTCAATCCAATCATTCTTGTAGAAAATACCACCACGAATCAGTGGGATGGTTACTCGCTTATACTGCTCCTCGGTAGGACCTGTTCCTGCATACTCGCTGATGCGTGGGAAACGGGTGGCGATGGTAGCATCGGCTGTCAGACCAAACTGGCGGGTAAGGTTATACGTCAACTGCAAGGTGGCTGCATAATTCAATTTATCCTTGGTTACGTTCTTTGCTTCGATGCTGTGCTCGGTAGCAACAACAGAACCATCAGCAGCTGTGGCGTATGTATTATAGTTGCCCATGTGGAATCCTGAGAAACGTGGAGTAGAAATCTGCTCGGCAGACATGCGGTAGTACTCCAATCTACCACCATAGAACACCTTGAACTTAGGAGTTACCTTCCATTCGTCGGTAAAGTAGAGTGCTAACTTGTTCTCTGATCCCTTGGTATATTCTGGACTCAACTCATTATAACCGAAAGTCTCAGAACGATGAGCTGTCTGTGTAGGATCAAGCGGATTGACATACATCTGGCTCAATGTGCGTGGATAAGCTTCTACGGTGCCTGCCCACTGGAACGAAGATGAATAGTAATTGAGATGGTAATACCACTCGTTCAAACCAATCATTAACTTATGGTTGTTCAACTGCTTAGAGATTTCGGTAGTCAAAAGCGCATTGCTTACCTTACCAACATGCAACCAGGTGCGACGGCCTTCTATATAGCCACTGTAGGCAGATCCATCAGAAAGCTGATAGCCATCAGCCTCGCTCACCTGAGAGATGGTACTTCCTCCGTAATCCACATAATTGGCACGTGGAGCATCCATATACTTGGCGTTGAATTTCCACAACCATCCATTATCAAACTGATACTGGCTGATGAGGGCAATTTCGTTGGCATGATTCTCACTGCCATCGCTCATATTCCATGTCTCCATCTTTCCTGACTTTGTATTCAAGTATTGGAAAGAACCTTGACGCTGCACGTATGAGTCCCTACCCGGATCAAAGCCATCAATCTTCTTGATACTGCCGTCGCCTGAATAGATAAATGGTGCGGCATTGGCAAAATTGCCAGGGTTCTTGCTGTTGGAATACTTATATAATAAGGAGACACGTCCCTTTCCTTCATTCAAGATACGAGTGATACCGAAATGATAAAGTTGGGTACGGTCGGCATAATCAGTAAAGCGAAGCTTGAAACTACCTGGATCGAAATTCTGATACATACTGGCAGTATAAAGCCAATTGTCACCGATTCCACCAGACAGGTTGAAATCTACATTCTGCATACCAAAATGGTTTGCCTTATAGTTAAGCTTGCCCTTGAACTCTTTCTGTCCCAACTCGCTGAAAGAAGAAACAGCGTACGCAATATTACCAGTAGCAATGGCAGACTCAGATGGAGTCATCAAGTCGGTACCTTTCAGTGAGGCATCGCTTCGCCAATGGGCAGAGAGTTTGTGTACGGAAGAAGAGTAAACGGCAGGAAGACCGTTCTCATATACGGTTACATCCTCGCTTGGCAATCCTATCTGGATTTCACGAGGCTTGTTGGCATCAGATGCGTTGAGCATCACATTACGCTCTTCCTTTTTCTCCTTGTTTTCAGAATCGTCAGAAGGAAGTGCATACACTTGGCTTGCAGCTGACATCGCTACCAAAGCCATAGAAAATGTACGGATTCTTAAGTTCATTATTCTACAGTTGTTTATTCTTTGTTTGACATGATTTCACTTGCTACCGAATGCGATTCGATTGCGGTTGCAAAGTTAAGGAGATTTTTCAGACATTGGCATCATGTGTAGGTTATGAGTAGATAAATATTAGGTTTGTAAAGTCTATAACCTTCTAATAATCAAGCTATCAAAGATATTAATACTTTTTAATAGAGTAGATGGTAAAAAGAGAAATAAATGTAGTATCTTTGCAGAAAAATACAATTACAAGGCACTCTAATAGCCTATCAGATAGTAACAATAACAATTAAAAGGATAGTTATGAAAGTAGTATTGTGGTTCTTAATGATGTTTATGCCATTAATGGCAAATGCTTCTTCCGTAAACGAGGAACAGCTGTTCCATCGTTTAGACAGTTACATCGCTCAGCGAAGCAAGTTTACCCAAAGAAAAGAAGCGAAACTGCTAAGACTCAAAAAGCAACTATACACAACTTCCGACAAGCGCAGCCAGCTTAGGCTCTATAACCAGATCTACAGGGAGTATTATACCTATCGTTACGACTCTGCCATGACCTATGCCAAGAAGGGCTACCAGCTGGCAGTACAACTTCAGGATGATTATTTCATCAACCTGAATAAAATCAATCGTGCGGCAGTGCTATCGACGGGTGGTTTCTACAGCCAGGCAGAAGACTTAATGCTTGCAATGGATGTGGAGAAAATGTCACCTAAATTATTGCAATACTATTATTATACCTTGGCTTGGGTATATAACTACTGGGAATCTTTTTGTAACAAGTCGGAATTTCAAAAAGGATTGGTAACCAAGAAACGTTTATATTTAGGCAAGACTCTTGAGCATATCGGCAACAAGGAATCCGCTCTTTATTACTATCTGTCAGGAGAGTTTGAATATCTTAAGCAGCGTACAAGCAAAAAAACACTTCAGTTCTACATGAAGGCACTTTCAGCCAGTCCTCTGAACAGCCGTGTGCATGCCTCATCGGCTTATTGCATTGCCCGCTATTATTATGATACCGACCAAAAGGATTTATACGAAAAGTATATTGTAGAAGCAGCCATTTCAGACCAGATATGTCCCCTGAAGGAGAATCTGGCCCTTCAGGAGTTTTCCACCTATCTATATAATAAGGATGCCTCCTATGCAAAGAGGGCTTCCAAATACATCTATTGCTCCATGGAGGATGCCCAATTCTACAACAACCGTCTCCGTATGGTTGAGATTTCACGCATACTTCCCCTTATCACAGAAACGAACCATCAGGCAGAAGTACGCAAGAACCGCATCGTAACAGCATCCCTCGTCATCGTGAGTATCCTATCGCTAGGATTCCTTGCCATGGCTTTCTTTGCGTTCAAGATGAACAAGCGTCTAGCCAAGAGCCGTAGGGAGATAAAAAGCCAAAATACACTCTTGGACGAACTGAACCAGAAACTGCTCAACACCAATAAGCGAAGAGAGACCTATATGCATTTATTCATGGACATCAGTGCCGTATATATCAGGAAACTGGATGATTATCGCAAATTGGTAAGCCGCAAAATCAAGGCAAAGCAAACTGCCGATCTTCTGACTGCCATCAACAGCTACAAGCTGGCAGAAGAAGAGGCAGCCAACTTCTATATTCGCTTCGACAAGGCATTCATTGACTTGTATCCGAATTTCGTGGAAGAGTTCAACCAACTGCTGTTGCCAGAAAAGCAGATTGTTCTCCCTGCCCCTAACAGTCTCACCAAGGAACTGCGTATCTATGCACTGATGCGACTGGGAATTACGGATGGTCAGGAACTGGCCACCCTCCTGTTCTATTCTACCCAAACTATCTATAATTACAAGGCAGCCATCAGAAAGCGAGCCAAAGACCTCACCACTTTTGATGCTGCCATCAACCGACTATGCAATGTGATAGGCTAATAAATGGCAGAAAGTTGAGGAACGACCCCAACTTTCTGCTATATTCTTTTGCACATGCAAGAAATAATCGTACGAATACAATTCTCTTGTGATACAACATCATCAACAATATATAAGAGAATAAGGAACGTTCTTCATAGAACTATCCTTTGACTTTTAAAGATAAGCAAGAGGGCTGTGCAGACAAACTTAAAAAGAACAGAAGCAAGTCTAAAAGAAAATTTTTCCTTTAAATTTCTGGGTTTTATTTTGCTATTTCAAGAATTATCCTTATCTTTGCAGTTGGAATCGAATCACACTATTGTGAGGACTTCCATATTTTTGATGGTTAAATTAGCGTTTGCTATTCGGTCATGCAAATTGGAACGTAGGAAATTTCAAAAAGAGCATTAGAAACGACAGATAGTGAACGTCCGCTATATCGTGGGCGTTACTTGTTGTTCTAATCAGCTTTTCCTACGGCTGCAATTTGGACAAGTTTCGTCCACGTGTTTGTATCCGTAGGTTATGTAGAACGATGGCTTCGCAATCTATCCAGTCAACTAATTTAATAACATTAAAAGCTTAGCTATCGGCATAACGGGCAAATTTTATGAAAAAGTTACATTTTTCTCTTTTGGCGATTCTTTTCGCCTTGTTTGCAATGGTGTCCTTCACTGCTTGTTCTTCAGATGACGAAGACACGCCTTCCCCAGAAGATGTCCAGACAAACATCATTGGAATGTGGCAACCTACACATGTAACAGGCTATGACTGGGATGAAAATGACAAGCCTGCTAAAGTAGATCAGGACATAGACATTGATGATGCTATCTCTTTCGAATTCAAGCAAGGTGGCACTTTCAATGAGTATATTTGGACTGGAAACAAATGGAAAATAGAGTGTTCCGGAGAAGCCTATACTATCTCAGGCAACAAATTAACTACATACGAAGAAGATGGCATCAACGTTTTAGATGTTTATACCATCCAGAGTATTAATTCGACAACTATGGTTTTAAAATACAATCTGGATGGCAACGCCTCATATCCTAGTACTATCACATTCAAGAAGATTAAATAATCAAAAGATTGCATCATAAATGGCAGAAAGTTGAGTATGTACCTCAACTTTCTGCCATTTTCTTTTGCATATTCAAGAAATAGCTGTACCTTTGCCATTACATAAAAGTTGTAACACTAAAGATGTAATGGCGTATGAAACTAAGTAACAGGAAATTAGCAAATCCTTTCATCTACCAAGGTTATGAAAGTCCCGAGTATTTCTGCGACAGTGAAAATGTGCTTTAAACGTGCGGAATGTGCTTAAAAAAGACACATTCCGCACGTTTAAAGCACATTTTCTTAGATATCGCTTCATATTTGGGCTATTCCGCATACTCTTTTCTTTACTTTTTATAGCAACAAACGTTAAAAATATACTTTAAACGTGCGGAATGTATCTAAAAAAGATAGATTCCGCACGTTATCTCACTATTTTTTCGTATATTTGCCCCAGAAATATAACTATTTGAACTATGTTAATAGGTAGAAAAGAAGAACTGAAGACACTTCATCAAGCATTGATTGCAGATGAGTCGAAGTTTGTTGCCATATATGGGCGCAGACGAGTGGGAAAGACTTTCCTGGTAAGGGAGGCCTTCAACAATGACTTTGCCTTTTATCATACAGGATTGGCAAATGAGACCAATCGCATACAATTGGCAGAGTTCAACCGTTCACTCACATCATATAGCAAACAGAAACAGTCGAAGTTAAAAGATTGGTATGATGCTTTTGACAGGTTGGGGCAACTGTTGGCACAATCTACTATCCCCAAGAAAGTAGTGTTCATCGACGAGATGCCATGGATGGATTCTCCACGCTCCAATTTTCTTTCGGCTTTGGAACATTTCTGGAATGGATGGGCTTCCGCCCGCAAGGATATTCTCCTCATCGTTTGCGGCAGTGCTACCTCATGGATTATCAATAAGGTGATTAAAAATCATGGTGGATTGCACAACCGAGTGTCTGTCCGTATTCATCTGAAACCGTTTTGCTTAAGGGAATGCGAACTCTATTCCGAAGAAATGGGACTGCGCTTTAATCGCCGACAGGTTTTGGAAGGCTATATGATCATGGGAGGTGTTCCGTTTTATTGGTCTCAACTGAAACCGGGAATGAGTCTGGCACAGAACATCAACCAGTTATTTTTCTCAGAAGATGGCAATCTTCGTCACGAGTTTGATGACTTATACGACTCTTTGTTCAAACAGCCTAAGCCTTATCTCTCGATAGTAGATGCTTTGGCAACCAAGAAAGTCGGAATGACCCGAACAGAAATCTTACAAGCAACCAAGTTGACCGACAATGGCAAGTTGACGGAATACTTAGAGAACTTGGAATACTGCGGATTTATCCGAAAATATAATTGCATCGGAATGAAAGCTAAGAATGCCTTGTTCCAGTTAATGGACAATTACACCTTATTTTATTATAAGTTTATCAAGGACAGCTATATCAATGACGCACAATATTGGACCAAGATTACCGGCAAACCCGAGTACAACACGTGGTGCGGTTTGGCTTTTGAACGAGTATGCCTACAGCATGTGGAGCAAATCAAGACAAAGCTAGGCATTCAAGGAGTTATCACCACGGTTT
This sequence comes from Segatella copri, assembly GCF_015074785.1. Taxonomy (NCBI): domain Bacteria; kingdom Pseudomonadati; phylum Bacteroidota; class Bacteroidia; order Bacteroidales; family Prevotellaceae; genus Segatella; species Segatella copri. Next base: position 3,351,637 of record NZ_CP042464.1, on the reverse strand, counting down.
ATTCTTGGAGTGTAGCTGGGAGCAAGGATAAGCCGGGAGCACAGATTGACTTGCTGATAGACAGGAGCGATGATGTCATCAATCTCTGTGAAATCAAATACTCCAAGGCTCCATTTCAGATAACTAATACGATAGATGCGAGTTTACAAAACAAGCGAGAGCGTTTCATCCAAGAAACTGGCACCGAAAAAGCCGTACATCTTACAATGATTACGACCATGGGATTATCCGACAATCCTTATGCCTGGGATGTTCAGTCGGTAGTAACAATGGACGACTTGTTTGTTCTCTAAGCGTCCTAACTATATTAAGTTGGAGGAGATGGCAACAGAATCTGTTCTGAAAGCATTCTGCAAGGCATTAAAGATAAAACTCGTAAAAGAGCGTCGTCCTTTACGTGATTTGAACGATGCTTGGGAATACCTCCACAACTATACGATGGATATGTAGATACCCTAGCAGTTTAAACAAGCAAGAGAATATGGTTGCTTAAGTAAGAGAATATGATTGTTTAAGCTTACGGACACTGAATCTCAGGTTAACGGAGATAGTTTCTCGGGGTAGCAGAGACAGTTTCTAGGGTAAGAGAATACTGCTTCTCGGAGTTTGCCACTAGGCTCAGCAGCTCTGCTGAGCCTAGTCAGCAGGTCTGCCGACTGCAGTCAGCACATCTGCTGACTATAGTGACAACACCTTATAGTTGTATAATAACACACCTTATAGTTGTACAACCTTACACCTCATAGTTGTACAACCTTATACACTATAGTTGTACAACTACAAACTCTGATACAGAGATACTACTTTCTTCTGGAAATACAATTATTATCTGCAACTTTTTATCGAAAAAAGTGAAGAGAAAGATTGCTTTTTCGATATAAAATCGTATCTTTCAAGAAGTTCTACCTGAAATTCAAAGAGTTAACAATTCTTCAGACAGTGTCTGAAGAATTCAAAAAGCAAAAACAGCAGACACTGTCTGCTGAATCTTCTTTGCTACACCAAAAAGGTCAGGCACTGTCTGACCTTTTTTAATATCATTTTCCGTATAACTATCCATTTATCTATAAAATCATTACTTTTTCTTGCATAAAGTTTGCAATTTCCGATATTTATGCTTACCTTTGCCGTTGTTAAGAGGAAACTCGTAACACATTACAAAATATCTTATCATAAAAATAAGAAAGGAAATAGCGAATGGAACTGAAAGAGACTTTCCAAAAAGTGAAGGCAGCTAGCAAAACACTTGGTTTGCTAACTGATGAACAACGTAATGAAATCCTGCAGGCGGTGGCTGACGCCATCATCGCCGAGACTCCTGCGCTCCTCCAGGCAAATGCAGAAGACTTGGCTAAGATGGACAAGGCTAACCCGCTCTACGACCGATTGCAACTCACCGAGCAGCGACTCCAGGATATTGCTTCGGATATGAGACACGTCAGTACACTGCCCTCACCGCTCGGAAGAGTTCTCAAAGACAAGACACTCGGTAACGGATTGCACCTGCAGCGAGTAGCCGTTCCATTCGGAGTCATCGGCATGATTTACGAGGCCCGTCCTAATGTTACCTACGATGTTTTTTCTCTCTGTTTCAAGAGTGGAAATGCATGCGTACTGAAAGGTGGAAAGGATGCAAACGCCTCTAACTCAGCGGGTGTCGAACTTATCCACAGGGTGTTGATAAAGTATGGCGTGAATCCAAACGTATGTACGCTTCTACCAGCTACCCATGAGGCTACAGGCGAAATGCTGAATGCCGTGGGCTATATCGACCTCTGCATTCCTCGAGGTGGAAAGAAGCTTATCAACTTCGTCCGTGATTCTGCCAAAGTTCCGGTTATCGAAACCGGAGCCGGCGTGGTACACTGTTACTTCGATAAAGATGGAGACCTGGAGATGGGTAAGCGCATCATCACCAATGCCAAGTGCCGAAGAGTGAGCGTATGCAATGCGCTCGACTGTCTGCTGATTCACGAAAGCAGATTAAGCGACCTCCCTGCCCTCTGTGAAGGACTCACCGAGAAGCAAACCAAGATTCATGCTGATGCCAAGGCTTACGAAGCCTTAAAGGGACACTATCCAGACACCTTATTATATAAGGCAGAAGAAAGCGAAGCGAAGATGAAGGAAACTGATACTAACGTGAAGAGTATCTGGAACACCGAATGGCTCAGCATGCAGATGGGCATCAAAACCGTAGCTTCAGAAGATGAAGCACTCGACCATATCGCCACTTACGGAAGCGGACACAGCGAGAGCATCGTTTCCAATGATGAAACTGCCCAGAAGAAGTTCCAGGCATTGGTAGATGCAGCCTGCGTTTATGTAAACGCTCCAACCAGTTTCACCGATGGCGCACAGTTCGGATTGGGCGCAGAGATTGGCATCAGTACCCAGAAGCTCGGAGCCCGCGGACCAATGGCACTCGAAGAGATTACCACCTACAAGTGGTTGATTACAGGAAATGGACAAACAAGAGCTTAACAGGACCCGCTCCGTACCTGCTCCGTACCCTCTCCGTACCAAGTCTTAGTTTCTGCCATGTTTGCAAGGTTTGCATGCAAACTTTGCAAACATCAAGATTCAAGAAGAAAGATTCAAGAGCAATATATATTAGAAATAACAAATAAAAAACGAAATAACAATGAAGACATTCTTTAATGTTGAAGACCTTGGCGACCTGAAAGCAGCACTCGCCGAGGCACAGGAAGTGAAAGCAAACCGTTTCGGTTATCAGGAGTTGGGCAAGAACAAGACCTTGCTGATGATATTCTTCAATAACAGTCTCCGTACCCGACTAAGTACACAGAAGGCTGCGATGAACCTGGGCATGAATGTAATCGTACTCGATGTGAATGCCGGTGCATGGAAACTGGAGACAGAGCGTGGCGTTATCATGGATGGCGACAAGAGCGAGCACCTGCTGGAGGCTATCCCTGTGATGGGTAGCTTCTGCGACCTTATCGGTGTGCGCAGCTTTGCCGGTTTGAAAGACCGTGACTACGATTATGCCGAGACCATCGTCAACCAGTTCGTGAAGTACAGCGGCCGTCCAGTCTTCGCTATGGAGACTGCTACCGTTCACCCTCTCCAGGCATTCGCCGACCTCATCACCATCGAGGAGCATAAGAAGGTGGCTCGTCCTAAGGTAGTCCTGACCTGGGCTCCTCATTGCCGTGCCTTGCCTCAGGCTGTGCCAAACTCATTCGCTCAGTGGATGAATGCAGCCGATGTAGATTTCGTGGTTACTCACCCAGAGGGCTATGAACTCGACCCTAAGTTCGTGGGCAACGCCAAGGTGGAGTACGACCAGAAGAAGGCGCTGGAAGGTGCAGACTTCGTTTATGCCAAGAACTGGAGCTGTCCGGGCGTGAAAGACCCAGCACAGTATGGCGAAATCCTGAGCAAGGATATGAGCTGGACCATCGACGAGGAGCACATGAGCTGGACCAACGATGGTTGCTTCATGCACTGTCTGCCAGTTCGCCGTGGCTTGATTGTAACCGATGATGTCATTGAAAGCAAGAACAGCCTGGTGATTCCAGAGGCAGCCAACCGTGAGATTTCAGCCGAGGTTGTCATCAAGCGCATGCTCGAATCACTTTAAAGCAGGATATAAGAAAGAGATTGAGGGTGTGTCATAAGTTCATGACACACCCTCTTTTTCGCTCTACTCAACATCATCCCATCCCCATTTCTCGGTATTTTCATCTTTTCATCCTGTCTATATTCTTATATCTCATATATTATCCGTACCTTTGCCGGCGAAAAAAGAAAAACAAGATGGACAAATACATAATACTATCACCAGAAGCTAAGGGGACGTTCAACGACCGCTTGAATTTTCTGTATCTGAAACTAGGTAACATTCTCGATACAGAGAAACTGGAAAATCGTACTTTGCAATATTGTAAGGTATTCCTCAGCGACTCCCAGAACCAGATAAGAGAGTTTGAGGAATCACTCCTTTATCAGGAGTATCTTAAGGATACCCATCTTACGGTTGTGGAGCAACCTCCGCTCAACGGGAGCAAGATTTCACTTCTTATCAAGACCACAGACGATAAGACCCCTATCCTGTTCCATAGTCTTCGCCTCACTGAGGAAGAAGCGAAGGGAAAGGATTCATACGAACAGACCCGAATGCTATTCGACAAATACCAGCAACTTATCGCCGGTACAGATATGACGATGGAGCGTAACCTGGTAAGAACATGGATATACGTAACTCATATCGATGTAAACTATCAGGGAGTAGTAGAAGCCCGCAATGATGTTTTCGACCAGCAAGGTCTGACGGCAGAAACCCATTATATAGCCAGTACGGGCATCGGCGGAGCAACATCCGTACGTCATGCATCTGTAGCTATCGACTTTCTGACCGTTCCCGGCATCAGGGAAGAAGACAAGCAATATCTCCAGGCACTCAACCATCTGAATCCTACTCACGAATACGGAGTAGCCTTTGAACGGGGAACCAGCCTTTCCCTACCCCAGAAGAAACAATATTTCATATCAGGAACAGCCAGCATAGATAAAGATGGAGCAGTTGTATACGAAGGCGATATTATAAGACAAACCGGCAGATTGCTCGAGAACATCGGTGCTTTATTGAAGGATGGCGATGCGATGATGAACGATATCCAATACTTTATCATCTACCTGCGCGACATCTCAGACTATCATACCGTAGAGCAACTGATGAATCAGTTTTACCCTCAGATACCACATATCATCGTAGAGGCAAGAGTATGCAGACCAGGCTGGCTGATAGAAATGGAATGCATTGCAGAAAAACAAGAACAGAAATAAATGCTGATAAATGCAGGAATTTACAGCCAAAAGCTCTTCACTCTTCACCTTTTGCCCTGAAACGCCCATAAACAGGGCGTTTCAAGGGGTGAAGAGTTATCTGCGACTCTTCACCCACTCTTCACCACTCTTCACCTAGGCACGAGGCTTCGAGGCGTAAGAAGAAACGCAAATCCGCCGAAACAAAGAGGTGAAGAGTGGTGAAGAGTAGGTGAAGAGTGCCCGAATACTCTTCACCGCCCGGAATGCCGATAAACACAGGGGATTCCGAGCAAAAGGTGAAGAGTGAAGAGTATTTCTTCGTAAGCTTCGCATAAAAACGAAACAAAGGCATTTGGGAAGGCTGTTCTAGGCGAACAGTCCACTAGCGGCTATAGCGCCAGTAGGCTGTCTGTGGTTTGCCTGTTAACTGTCTGTCGTAAACAGCTTATGAATTACCAATTAGGAGTCTGATTAAAACAGGCAGACAATAACAATTTCCAACATCATCAAACAGAAAAAGTATTACCTTGCCGCTATTGAGCAGCAAGGTAATTACGTACAGGATTGGCATACATCTCGAGAATTCTTTCTCTCAAGTAAGCTTCATCCTTGTTTGGAAGGTCAATTTTCGCAAGCTGACCAGCCATATATTTTTCAAATTTTGCCTTATCTTCGGCAGTATATTCTGCCTGATGAGCTGTTGAGTTTTCAAGCAAATCAAGAGCCACATAGTTGCCCGGATAGAGGCGGTAGTTCTTGAATATCTGCTCATCCATGTAGGCGGCTACCTTATTATATATATCCTGCTTAGGCATATCAGGATCAAGACTGTCCAGATAATCATCAAGACATGGGGCTGCATGGTAATGAACATGACCCTTATAACCGAAGATACCGGTCTGCATGCTTACCAGATCATCCATTGGTCCCTTCTTCCAATCGGCATTATCGCGCTTCTGCTGGAACTCCTTTGCCTTCAGAAAATCGCATGGATCATATTCGTAACTGATAGAGAGCGGTACGAGATGAAGTTGTTTCAGGCGGTCGATAATGCTACCCTCGCCTCCCATCGACATCATCTGCAGAATACTCTTCTGAGTACGGTCATTACTGTCCTTGGCCCTACCCTCGCGCTGGGCTATCCAGATATTCTCGTTCTTCTCCTTGATGGCGAAATGCATATAGTCAGAGAGGCGCTTGCTCGACATCAGCATCTGTCGCATGCTCAGGGCACGCTCTACGATAAACGCCTTGTTGACACGTACCAGGTCCTTGACCCAAGGAAGAGAAAGGAGATTATCACCGATGGCTATCTCGCAAGTGGTCTTAAAACCGTTATCGATAAGAAGGACATCGAGGATGGCTGAATCGAGCACGATATCACGGTGATTACTGATGAAAGTATAATTACGGGTATTATCGAGCGATGTGCAATCCATCTCGCAGCCTGTTGCAGCCTTCTTCAGAATGCCATGAACAAAATCGTAAGCAAAAGCCAACTGGAAATCCAGATTGGTCTTACATGCCTTCAACTTCTGGGCAATCATCTCGAAAGGTACTTGTGGATAGAGATAGGCAAGCACTTGTTTAAACTGATCGTTTGAAAGCAAACGGTCGAATACCTCTGGGAGATCTTCAGGCTCCCAAGGACGGATGGTATCAAATTCTTGAGGGATATTCATAACTTTATGTTTTTTTCGGGAGTTAAGGAGTTAAGGAGTTATAGAAGTTAAGACAAATGTTCTAAAACGATATCTTTACATTCCATTAATTTCTACCGTTGTCTTAACTCCTTAACTTCTTTAACTCCTTAACTCCTCATTAATTATTAGAACTGATTCTCCACAATTTCGCTGAGCACATCCTTGATATCAAGACCTGCTGCACGAACCTGCTGAGGAATGAAGCTGGTAACGGTCATACCTGGAGTGGTATTGATCTCCAGCATGTTCACCTTGTCTTTACCATCCTTATCCTTAGAGATGATATAGTCGATACGGATGATACCGTTGGCATGAAGAATGTCGTAGATGCGTGATGTGGTCTTGGCAACCTCTTCTGCAGTCTCTGGAGAGAGACGGGCTGGAGTGATTTCCTGTACCTGACCGTTATACTTGGCATCGTAATCGAAGAACTCGTTGGTGGTCACCACTTCGGTAGCCGGCAACACAACAGTCTTCTCGGCTGTCTTGTAGATGCCCTGTGAAATCTCGGTACCATCAAGGAAGCCCTCAATCATTACCTCATTGCTCTCCATGAAAGCCACACGGAGGGCTGGAGCCAGCTGGTCAGCATTCTTCACCTTGCTCACACCAAAGCTACTGCCGTCAGCAGCAGGCTTTACGAAACAAGGCATACCGATGCGCTTGGCAATCTCTTCTTCATCATAAGCTTCACCGCGACGGAGCAAGATACTGTCTGCTACGTTTATACCGAAACCGCGCAGATAATTATTGAGCACATACTTATCAAAAGTCATTGCCTCTACCAGAACACCGCTTGTAGAGTATGGCAGATGGATGAGGTCAAAGTAGCCCTGCATCACACCATTCTCACCAGGCTGTCCGTGGATAGTGATATAAGCATAATCGAAATAGACATGCTTGCCGTTCATAACGAAAGAAAAATCGTTCTTGTCAATCTCGATAGTCTCACCATTATCCAAAGCAACATGCCAGTCGGTACCCTTCACATCGACGAGATAAATATTGTAGCGCTCTTTATCAAAGAAAGAGTACAAACCCTGTCCTGAGCGCAATGATACGTCGTGCTCAGAAGAATCACCACCACATACGATGGCTATCGTTCTCTTGCTATTTTCCATAATTACTAAATATTTTTGAATGTATCTTGTGTGGTGCCAGCGATGAAGCCGCGCCACTTTTCTATTAATTGTCTAAAATCATTTGGCCACTCACTGTCAAAATCCATCTGCTGCTTGGTTGTAGGATGCACGAAGCCGAGTGTCTTGGCATGGAGAGCCTGACGCGGACAGAGTTTGAAGCAGTTCTGGATAAATGCCTTGTAGCTGCTACTGCGCTGACCTCTCAGAATCTCTGTTCCGCCATACGTTTCGTCCATAAAGAGCGGATGACCGATATGCTTCATGTGGGCACGAATCTGATGGGTACGGCCTGTTTCAAGCACACACTGCACCAAGGTGGTATAACCGAAACGTTCCAACACCTTGTAATGCGTAACCGCCGTCTTGCCTATTCCGCTGTCCGGATCGAAGACCTTCATACGGAGGCGGTTCTTCGGATCACGGCCGATATTGCCTTCTATGCGACCTTCATCTTCTACAATATTGCCCCAAACGAGCGCATTGTAACTGCGATGGGTAGTCTTGTTGAAGAACTGCTTACCCAGTGCGGTCTTTGCCGTAGGAGTTTTTGCCACAACGAGCAGTCCGCTGGTATCTTTATCGATGCGATGCACCAAGCCCACTTCCGGATCATTGGCATCAAACTCAGGCATATCCCTTAAATGCCAGGCTACCGCCTGAATCAAGGTTCCATGAAAGTTGCCCGCACCCGGATGCACCACCATACCGGCTTCCTTGTTAACCACCATCAGCTGGTCGTCTTCATAAACCACATTGATAGCGATTTCTTCAGGTTTGATACTCGTTTCATGACGAGGACGGTCGAGCATCAGAGTAACCAGATCATTAGGGCGCACCTTATAGTTGCTCTTTACCGGTTTACCATTGACATGGATGAATCCGGCATCAGCAGCCTGCTGAATACGGTTACGGCTCTGATAGGCCATCTTATCAGCCAGGTATTTATCGATGCGGACCGGATCCTGGTTGGCATCCACCTGAACCTTCCAGTGCTCATAGAGTTCATCCCCTCCTTCACCAGAAGCAGCGTTTCCTTCCTCCATCTGGAGTTCATCATCCAGTTCGTCCATATCTCCTGCATCATCAAACCCGAAGTCATCCTCTACAGGAGCATATACCTTATTATATATATAATTCAGAATTTCCACTCTTAATTATCAATTATTAATTATCAATTATTCATTTGTTCACTCCACCACTTCCTTCTGGTGGTGTTCATGCGAAGGAGCAGGCTCTGTGACTTCCGTACCAGGAACCACCTCGAAGTTGTCTTCATGAGTTTCTCCGCTCATGTCACCTTCGCCTTCCATCACATCTTCTTCGCCGTGATAAACCGGATCTACCACATCGATGGAATCATCAACACTCCGTTTACCATTGCCAACCTGTATGACAAGCACATCATCGATAGAAACTTTATCACCAGCCACAACATGCTTACCCTTAACGAGGATACCATAAACCCAATCCTCTTCGCCAGGAATATATTCAGGTGTACCCAGTTTGAATCCCATAGCAGTAAGTTTAGCCATTGCCTCTCGCAACGAACTGTTGTCAATGACATCAGGAATGGTGATACGTGGAGAATGATCAGAATTGATGGTAACATAGATAACATGTCCCGACTTTACCACTTCTCCGAAAACTGGAGTCTGCTCCAGAATGACATCAGGCGGCAAAGAGCGGACATATCCCGTATCCGTTACAACAATTTCCAATCCCGCATCGTCGAGGATATGTGTAGCATCATCGATATTCTTATATCGAATATCCGGCACACGGATGGCCTCACCATGATGGGTATAGATATCGATGCCATACTTGACACCGACACAGAGCAACACCAGCACCAGAATCATGGCACCGATATTCCCCCAAAGGTACTTACTCTTAAACTTATTTATAAACTCTGATGAAGTCATATATTATTTTTTGGTGCAAAGATACAAGTATTTGGGGGAAGAACAAAATAAAAAGGAAAGTTTTTGCACTCTTACCACCTAATTTTATGATATAAAAACAAAACATCTTTGTTCCCAAAAGAGCAATCTCTGAAAAGAAAGGGGCGTTATAAACAACAAAAAGCAGCAAAGAATACATCCTTGCTGCTTTTAATGTCATCGTCAACAGACGAATCTTTCCTCGGAATTACTTTCCGTGGTGCTCGTCAGATACAGTTAACTTCTTACGGCCATGAGCACGGCGAGAAGCCAATACGCGACGACCATTCTTTGTTGCCATACGCTCACGGAAACCATGCTTGTTTACGCGACGACGATTGTGAGGCTGAAATGTTCTTTTCATTTTTCTTATTTATTTTTTAATTAATATTCTTCACAAAAGTGCAAAACACGCCCTTTTTGGGCTGCAAAATTACGCATATTTTCTGAAATAACCAAGAAAACTACCAAATTTAGCTTAAATATTTATGTTTTTTTCGATATTTCCTTTGATTTTTCATGTTTTTGCCGTAACTTTGCACTCGATTTTGAGATTATTATAATAACATTCAAGATAAACAAGAAATGATTAATTCACAGGAAATTAAGATTGGTACTTGCATCCGCATGGATGGCAAAGTATGGGTTTGCATCGACTTTCAGCACAGAAAGCCAGGTAAAGGTAACACCGTAATGAACACAAAATTGAAGAATGTTGCCGACGGTCGTGTATTGGAACGTACATTCCAGGTAGGTTTCAAATTGGAGGATGTTCGCGTTGAGCGCCGTCCTTACCAGTACCTCTACGAGGACGCTACTGGTTGCATCTTCATGAACCAGGAGACTTTCGAGCAGGTGCCTATCGCTAAGGAGAACGTTACAGGTGGCCAGTACATGAAAGAGGGTGACGTTGTTGAGGTGGTTACTGATACAACTGATGGTACTATCCTCTTGGCTGAAATGCCAGTGAAGACTACTTTGAAGATTACTCACTCTGAGCCAGGTGTAAAGGGTAATACTGCTACCAACGCAACAAAGCCTGCTACATTGGAGACTGGTGCTGAGGTTCGTGTACCTTTGTTCGTCAACGAAGGCGAGACTATCCAGATCGACACCCGTGACGGTAGCTACCTTGGTCGTGTAAGCGAGTAATACATCCTCCAACAGGAAGATTGTGCTCTTATTGAGTAAAACTAACCCTTAATAGTAAGAAGAATGAAATATTCCATCATAGTACCTGTATTTAATCGTCCTGACGAAGTGGACGAACTTTTAGAGAGTCTGACTCATCAATCTGAGAAAGACTTCGAAGTTGTCATCGTTGAGGATGGCTCACAGACTCCCTGCGAGGAGGTGTGCAAACGATATGAGCACATGATGGATATACATTATTACTATAAGGAGAACTCTGGTCCGGGTCAGAGTCGCAACTATGGTGCCGAGCGCGCCAAGGGTGAGTATCTTCTGATACTCGATAGCGACGTGGTCTTGCCAGAAGGTTATCTGAAGGCTGTAAGTGATGAGTTGAGCCGTGAGCCAGCCGATGCTTTCGGCGGTCCCGACAAGGCGCACTCATCATTTACAGATACTCAGAAAGCCATTTCTTATTCCATGACTTCTTTCTTTACCACCGGTGGTATCCGTGGCGGAAAGAAGAAGATGGATAAGTTCTATCCCCGTTCATTCAACATGGGCATCCGCAGGGATGTTTATCTCAGGTTGAATGGCTTTTCCAATATGCGTTTCGGTGAGGACATAGATTTCTCTATCCGTATCTTCAAGGCAGGCTGCCGTTGCCGTCTGTTCCCTGAAGCATGGGTTTGGCATAAGCGCCGCACCGACTTCCGCAAGTTCTGGCGACAGGTCTACAACAGTGGCATCGCCCGTATCAACCTCTACAAGAAATATCCAGAGAGTCTCAAACTCGTGCATCTCCTTCCTATGGTCTTCACCGTGGGCGTAATAGGCACGCTGTTTCTACTCTTCTTCGGCTTCCTGCCATACATGCTTGGCACCGTTCACGTATTCCCAACCTTGGGTAATGCGATGGCAGCATTGGGCAGCATCGGTCTCGCCGGCATCATTCTCTATACCATCGCACTGTTTATCGACAGCAGCAGAGAGAATCACAGCGTGAAGATAGGCTTGCTGAGCATTCGCGCTGCCTTCACACAGCTGATGGGTTACGGATGCGGATTCCTTTCTGCATGGTGGAAGAGATGCGTACTGGGACAGAGCGAATTCAGCGCATACAACAAGACTTTCTACAAATAAGACTTCCCCGCCAAAAGAGAAGCCAATAATAATCTACTAATCAGTTATTATTATGGCAGAGAAATTAACCATTGCCAATTGGGCAGAAGAAGACAAGCCTCGCGAGAAACTGGAGCGCTTGGGAGCCTCAGCGTTATCCAATGCCGAGCTCTTAGGTATTCTGATTGGGTCGGGATCTACTGACGAAAGTGCCGTAGACCTGATGAAACGCATTCTGAAGGATTGCGACAACAACCTGAACCAGCTAGGAAAGAAGTCCATCAGAGAACTGACGCAATATAAAGGAATGGGACCCGCAAAAGCCATCACCATCCTTGCAGCCTGCGAACTGGGCAAGCGCCGCGCTCTCGATAAGATTGGCACACGTCCCGACTTAGGCTCATCCCTTGCCATCTACAACTATATGCTTCCGAAGATGCAGGATTTAGACACAGAGGAAGCATGGCTCCTGATGATGAACCAGAACTTCAAGCTCATCAAAGCGAGCTGCATCTCAAAAGGCGGCATTACAGAAACGGCAACCGACATCCGGCTCATCATCAAAGAAGCGGTGCTCAACAACGCTACCATTATCGCCTTCAGCCACAATCATCCCAGCAACAATCCTCAGCCAAGCAAAGCCGATGATGTACTTACCCAGAAGATAGCCAAAGCCTGCGAAATCATGCGCCTCTTCTTTATGGACCATGTCATCATAACCGATGGTGCCTTTTATTCATATCACGACAAAGGTAAATTGTAGTCTATTTGAGGTATATTAGACCTTCTGCAAGAAAAAAACAGCTTTTCTTTTTGTTTTGTCTGCAATAATTATTATCTTTGTAGGCAAAAACAAAGATTATTATGACACAAGAAGAAAAGACAAAGATAGAAGAAAAGATCGTAGATGTGCTTAAGACCGTTTACGACCCAGAGATTCCTGTCAACATCTGGGACCTCGGTATGATTTATAAAATAGATGTGAAAGACGATGCCACCGTAGATCTCGACATGACCTTCACTGCCCCTTCATGCCCTGCTGCTGACTTCATCCTGGAGGATGTAAGAAGCAAGGTAGACAGCGTGGAAGGCGTAAAATCTGCCAATGTGAACCTTGTATTCGAACCGGCTTGGGATCAGAGTATGATGAGCGAGGAAGCTCGCGTAGAACTCGGTTTTGAATAAAGACAAAGCCGTTGGATTCTTCACTCTTCATTCTTCACTATTCATTTAAAAAGAATCGCTTATGAAAAATGTATATTTCCTCTCAGATGCGCACCTTGGCTCATTAGCCATTCCGCATGCCCGCATGCAAGAACGCCGCCTGGTCCGTTTTCTGGACAGCATCAAGACGAAGGCTGCGGCAGTTTATCTCCTGGGTGACATGTTTGACTTCTGGAACGAATATAAATATGTCGTACCAAAAGGCTATACACGCTTCTTAGGTAAACTCTCGGAATTGACCGATATGGGAGTGGAGGTACATTTCTTTACGGGTAACCACGATCTCTGGACCTATGGCTACCTGGAGGAAGAATGTGGCGTTACCGTACATTACAAGCCTCAGACCGTAGAGATATACGATAAAGTATTCTATCTGGCACATGGAGACGGACTGGGTGACCCAGACAAGAAATTCAAGTTCTTGAAAAGAATGTTCCAGAATCATACTTGCCAACGCCTCCTTAATGCGATTCATCCCCGCTGGGGAATGGCTTTGGGTCTGAACTGGGCTAAGCATAGCCGACTGAAACGTGCTGACGGAAAGGAAGAGCCTTATATGGGCGAAAAGAAGGAGTTCCTGGTGCGCTTTGCCAAACAGTATATGCAAGGCCACAAGGATATAGATTACTTCATGTTCGGCCATCGCCACATCGAACTGGATCTGATGTTGAGCAAAAAGACCCGACTGATGATTCTGGGCGACTGGATATGGCAGTTCACCTATGCCGTGTTTGATGGCGAACACATGTTTATGGAAGAATATGTGGAAGGCGAAAGCCAACCGTAAATATAATTTATAGTTGATAGTTAATAGTTTATAGGACAATCTTGCTTAAAGAGGTTCCTGCTATAAACTATTAACTATCAACTATAAACTATCTCTGTATACGTCCTCCTGAAGAAGTCATGTTATTGATGATTTCTTCTTCTGTAACCAGATTCTGATCACCCGGAACCGTATTCTTTATTGCACTTGCTGACAGTGAGAAGTCCAGGCAATACTGGTTCTTGTCGCCCCACTTCTGATGGGCATGAATATAGGCAGCAATAAAGGCATCACCTACACCCATCGGGTCAACAATCGGCTCAATATCATAGATTCTTGTAGTATAGAGCTGATCTTCTACAGCATCATAGAGCAAGCCGCTCAAGGTATGATGACTGCTGGCAATCTGATTTCTTACCGCCATCAGCATCTTCTTACACTTAGGGAAGAGCTGATGCATCTTGCGGAAATACTCCAGATAAGCCTCCCTGTCTATCTCATAGTCTGCATCCAAAGCCTCGAAAGGAATATGAGGCACACCGCTGGCTACCTCCCACTCATTCTGGTCACCAAAGATGATGTCGCTATACTGCATCATCTGGAATAGCACATCATGAGGCTCCAGACCATATCCCCAGAGATTCTTACGGTAATTAATGTCGCAGGCAATGGTCAACCCGTCAGAAACAGCAAGTTTGATGGCATCCATAGTTGACTCCATCGCATCGCGGCTGATAGCACAGGTAATGCCGGAGCAATGAAATACGGCTGCATCAGCCAGCACCTTTTCCCATTTCACCATTCCGCGCTTCAGCGTATAGAAAGAAGAATTCTTGCGGTCGTAAACCACACGGGAATTGCGCATAGCTACTGCCTCTTCGAAATAATAAGTTCCGAGACGTTCGCCGCCACGCACAACATGAGAAACATTCAGACCGTACTCTCTGAGATGCATCAACGCCGCCTCACCCATCTCACCGTATGGCACACGGGTTACATACTCTACATTATCGCCTAAATAAGCCAAAGAGATGGCTGCATTAGCCTCACTGCCACCATAATTGCCAAACATATGATGTCCCTGAAATAGACGTTGATAACCAGGCTTAGAAATCCTAAGCAATATTTCTCCGAAAGTTACAATCTTTGTTTTCATAATTCTAAAAATTTAAAAAGGTGAAGACCATTCACTTATGTTTCTAGTCTTCACCTTATTATATATAGCGTATGATTACTTGTTAGCAACCAACTCCATTGTATCGCGAGCGATAACAATCTCCTCGTCGGTAGGAACTACTACTACCTTCACCTTACTGTCGTCAGTAGAGATGATAGCTTCCTCACCACGAACCTTGTCATTTACTTCCTTGTTAATCTTGATGCCAAGATACTCCAGGTTCTTGCAAGAATCCTCGCGGAGGTCGGTCTGGTTCTCACCAACACCTGCTGTGAATACGATAGCGTCAACGCCACCCATAGCTGCTGTGTAAGCACCGATGTACTTCTTTATGCGATACTCATACATACGGAGAGCCAACTGAGCCTTCTCGTTACCCTCGTTGGCAGCCTTTTCGATGTCGCGCATATCAGAAGAAATACCTGTAATACCGAGCACACCACTCTTCTTGTTCAGGAAGTCAGCCATCTCCTGTGGCTTCATGTTCAACTTCTCCATCAAGTAGGTAACGGCAGAAGCATCGATGTCACCACAACGTGAACCCATCATCAAACCAGCCAATGGGGTCAAGCCCATTGAAGTATCCAATACCTTACCATTCAATACAGCAGCTACAGAGCCACCGTTACCGATGTGGCAAGTGATGATCTTAGAGTTGTTCTGGTCGAGACCGAGAATCTCGCAAACACGCTTAGAAACATAACGGTGAGATGTTCCGTGGAAACCATAACGGCGTACGTGATACTTCTCGTACAATTCGTAAGGAATTGCATAGAGGTAAGCGTAGTCAGGCATTGTGCTGTGGAATGCGTTGTCGAATACGCAAACCTGAGGAGTGCCAGGCATCAAAGAGTCAACGGCACGGATACCCTTCAGGTGACCTGCGTTGTGAACAGGAGCGAGGTCGCAAAGTTCCTCGATACCATCCTCTACGCTCTTGTCAACGATAACGCTCTCCTTGAACTTGTCACCACCCTGTACGACACGGTGTCCTACAGCGTCGATTTCTTTCAAATCCTTGATAGCGCCGATTTCCGGGTCGAGCAAGCACTTGAACACGAAGTTCACACCTTCCTTGTGGTCAGGCATGTCGTGCATGATCTGCTTCTTCTCGCCGTTAGGCAATTTCACCTTGATGAAAGCGTTATCAAGACCGATACGCTCTACACCACCCTGTGCCAATACAGACTCATCGTCCATATTATATAATTTGTACTTGATAGATGAACTACCACAGTTCAGAACCAATACTTTCATTTTGTTTTCAATTTAAAATTTATAGTTTACAGTCTATAGCATAAACTACCCATCTTACAGCAGCTTAGCCCTATAAACTGTTAACTGTTAACTATTAACTATATACTTACGCCTTCTTAGCATCCTGTGCCTGACAAGCTGTGATGGCTACCATGTAGTAGATGTCATCAACAGAGCAACCACGAGAAAGATCGTTAACAGGACGGGCAATACCCTGAAGGATAGGACCGATAGCGATGGCACCACCCAGGCGCTGAACGAGCTTATAGCCGATGTTACCAACCTCGAGGTTTGGAACTACCAATACGTTAGCCTTACCAGCAACGTCAGAACCTGGAGCCTTCTTGGCAGCTACCTCAGGAACGAGGGCTGCATCTGCCTGAAGTTCACCATCGAGATGAAGCTCTGGGAACTTCTCCTTAGCGATAGCTACGGCATCCTTTACCTTGTCAATGATATAAACGCTCTTGCCAGTCTCCTTGTTGATAGCATCCTTTGCGCTACCCATTGTTGAGAAGCTCAACATGGCAATCTGTGGATCAGCAATACCTGCCACTGACTGAGCTGTATGAGCTGTAGTATAGGCAATCTGAGCAAGCTGGTCTGCTGTAGGGTTTGGAGTTACAGCAACGTCACCCATTACTACAATACCATCCTGACCATACTGCTTCTGGTCTGTGATGAGCAACATAGCACCACTTACGCAAGTGATACCTGGAGTGCACTTGATAATCTGAAGAGCTGGACGGAGAGTATCGCCAGTAGTGCTCAATGCACCAGAAATCTGACCGTCAGCGCCCTCAGTCTTGATAATCATACAACCGAGATAGAGGTTGTTCTTAGTTACGAGTTCACGAGCCTGCTCTACGGTCATGCCCTTCTTCTTGCGAAGTTCAGCGAGCTTCTCAGCATACTCCTCAGTCTTAGGGTTGTTTTGTGGATCAACGATAGTAGCCTTGTCGATGTTGTTAAGACCCCACTGAGCAGCGAGATTCTTAATATTGGCAGGGTTACCGATGAGGATGATGTCTGCGAGATCATCAGCCAAAACTTTATCGGCTGCTTTCAATGTACGCTCCTCTTCTGCTTCAGGGAGCACGATGCGCTGCTTGTCAGCTTTAGCGCGAGCTACGATTTGCTGTAATAAATCCATTTTACTTTTTAATATTTTATATATTTTGTTGTTTCCTAAGTAGATCTGTCAAAGTGTTAGGTGATGTTATCTTGTTTTTCACCTTTTTGCCACATCGACTTTGCAAAAGTACACATTTTCTTTGAAATAGCAGCGATTAAAATGTGTAAAAAAAGCTAAATCGGGAGATTATTCATATCGTAAAGGTTTACGTAGTAGGAAAAGTGATGAATTCTTCACTCTTCGTTCTTCACTCTTCACTTTACTTATATCATCTCCAGAGTAAGGATGCTTTCCAGTTCCTCAGCCGAGAGTCTGAGTTTGAACTCGCCCTTGATGGCCACGCTGATTCGTCCGGTCTCCTCGGATACGATGACGGCGATGGCATCACTGCTCTGTGATATTCCGAGAGCGGCACGATGGCGGAGTCCCAGTTCCTTCGGAATATCGAGGTTATGACTCACAGGCAGAATACATCCGGCTGCCATGATGCGCTTATTGCTCACCACCATGGCTCCATCATGAAGCGGCGAATTCTTGAAGAAAATATTCTCTATCAGCCGCTGGTTAATCTTGGCGTCTATCTCCTCACCCGTATCCATGATGTCCTTCAGCGGAACGCCTCGCTCTATAACGATAAGAGCACCTACGTATTTCTTCGCCATACTCATACACGCCATCACAATCGGCATGATGGTCTCCTTGTTAGCCTCCTTCTGGCTCTCCTTGCTGGAGTGGAAGAAGCGAACCAGCCGGCGCATACCTTTCTGCGAACCTATCTCATAGAGGAATCTACGGATATCCTCCTGAAAGATGACGATGAGGGCAATAACTCCCACGCTCACCAGTTTATCCAGGATAGAACCCAACAGACGCATTTCCAGTATCTGACTCACAAAGAGCCAGATAAGAACGAAGAGCATGATGCCCACGAAGATGTTCAGTGAGCGCGATTCCTTCATCAGACGATAAACATAGAACAGCAGCGAGGCTACCAGGAGAATATCGAGAAAGTCTTTGATTCCAAATTCTATCATGTGCGTCCCTCCTTCATTGCTTCTATTATCTTCACAGCCTCAGCAGCTTCTTTCACATCGTGCACTCTGAGGATGCTGGCGCCCTTCATCAGAGCGATGGTGTCGAGAACGGAAGTTCCATTGAGCGATGTCGTAGCATCTCCACCCAGCAGCTTGTATATCATACTCTTGCGGGAGATGCCTACCAGAACCGGAAGTTCCATCACGTTCAACTTCTCCATCTCATTATAAATCTGATAATTCTGGATGAGATTCTTGCCGAAGCCGAAGCCTGGGTCGAGGATGATGTCCTTGGCTCCCAGGTCACGCAACTGCTGCACCTCTCTTGCAAAGCCCTTCATCATCGTTTCGAGCGTAGGCTGCACCGACATTAATATATAAGGTACCCTCAGATCGCCCACCAACCGGAACATTTCTGGATATTCCTCCTGTCTCTGCTCCAGCGGTACATTGGCGATGCCTGTGATTCCACCTTCTGATACATCGTTGATGATGTCAGCTCCCCACTCCTCGATACACTTACGTGCCAAGGTAGGGCGATAGGTATCTACGGAGACGGCAGCATCCGGTTGCTCCCTGCGAACGATGTCGAGAGCGAACTTCAGGCGTCTTCCCTCCTCCTCTTCCGATACTTCATCGGCACCGGGACGGGTGGAGAATGCGCCCACATCAATGATGCTTCCACCTTCTTCTATAATCTGATTAGCTCTCTGAGCTATCTCCATTTCTGTCTGCTTTCTACTGCCAGAGTAGAAACTGTCGGGCGTAACGTTCAGGATGCCCATCACCTGAGGGGTACTCAAATCCATCAAGCGCCCCTTGATATTGATTGTATATTCCATCGGATTATAACTCCTTAAGCCATTTTTTACCGGGCTTAGTATAAGTCCAGGCAAGAAAGCTTCCACCTATGATTGTTCCAACCACAAAGAAAAACAATAGTCCATTGTAAACTTCCATAGCTTAATATTCTACAATTCTTTAAGCCACTTTTCTCCTGACTTTGTATAACTCCAAGCTATAAGAGCAATAATAACAATAGAAGTTATCATAAAAAATAACGCTAAATAACTCATAAATCCTAATATTTTAAAATTCTATTGGCGAAGTATGCAGAGCCTGCTGTTGCAACTGCGCCAAAAACTAATACGGAAATATCACCTGATGAAGCCGTCCCATGTAAAAACGGCAACACGCCTCCAACCCCAGTTCCCGTAAATATCAACTGGGATAGATTATAGAAATAGCCTGCCAGCTTTTCCTTCCTTACTTTCGTTTTATCTTTTTCATCTCTACTACCCATAAAGAGCCTCACTTTCTAAAGATTCATCGAATATTTCTGCAAAAATAGAAAGAATATTCGAGATTACCATCATTTTTTGGGAAAATTGTTTGTTATGTCCATAATTTAGATTACTTTTGCACCCAAAATAACAGTTATAGACTATGGATATTTCAGAACTCTATCAGATTTACCAAGCGCACCCAGTGATTACCACTGACAGCCGCGACTGCCCAGAGGGCAGCATCTTCCTGGCTTTGAAGGGCGCATCGTTTGATGGCAACAAGTTTGCCGACATGGCTTTGGAGAAAGGCTGTGCCTATGTGATTGTTGATGAAAAAGAGTATGCCAAGGAGGGAGACGAGCGCTACATCCTCGTAGAGGACTGCCTCACCACCTTCAAGAAACTAGCCCGTGAGCATCGCCGCCACTTCGATATTCCTGTAGTAGGAATCACCGGAACCAACGGCAAGACCACCACCAAGGAACTCGTCTCTGCTGTTCTCGGCGAGAAGTTCAACGTGATGTTCACCCAGGGTAACTTCAATAATGATGTAGGCGTACCAAAGACGCTCTTCCGTCTCTCTCCGGAAAACGAGATTGCCGTTGTAGAGATGGGTGCTTCCCATCCTGGTGACATCCGGAAACTCGTGGAATACGTGGAGCCAACCTGCGGTATGATTACCAACGTAGGTCGTGCCCACCTGCAGGGATTCGGCAGTTTCGAAGGCGTGAAGAAAACCAAGGGAGAACTCTATGATTACCTCGCAGCCAACGATGCCCTCGTCTTCATCAATGCAGACAACGAGCATCTGATACAGATGGCAGAGCAGCGCAACATCAACCGCCTCATCACCTACGGCAAGGATGGAAACTGCGATGTATGGGGAGAAGTCATCTCCTGCGCTCCTTTCCTGAAGTTCCGCTGGCGCACCGAGAGTTTCGACTGGCATGAGGTTCAAACCCATCTCATCGGCTCTTACAATATCGACAACATGCTTGCCGCCATCACCATCGGTCTTCATTTCGATGTGAAGCCACAGCAGATAGATCATGCCCTGGAGAACTACATCCCAAGCAACAACCGTTCGCAATTGGAAGAGACGGCGCACAACAAGCTGGTGGTAGATGCCTACAATGCCAACCCATCGAGCATGGCAGCCGCCATCGAGAACTTCCGCGTGATGGATGTGCCTCATAAGATGGCGATTCTCGGACAGATGGGCGAACTCGGCGAAGTGAGCCACGAGGAGCACCAGAAGGTAGTAGACCAGTTGCAGGCAGCCGGTCTGGAGAATGTATGGCTGGTAGGCGATGAGTTCAAGGATATTCCATGCAGCTACCGCAAGTTCCAGAATGTAGAGGAAGTGAAGGAAGCACTCAAGGCGAACCAGCCTCACGACCATTACATCCTCATCAAAGGCAGCAACAGCGTGAAGCTCTTCCAGCTTCCGGAGTTGTTATAAACGGTTATTATCGTACAACTAAAAGGTGTGTGGTTGTACTATTATAGGGTGTTGCCACTAGGCTCGGCAGATGTGCTGACTGCAGTCGGCAGACCTGCTGACTAGGCTCAGCAGAACTGCTGAGCCTAGTGGGAATCTCTTAGAAACAGCCTCCTTGAACCTGATATTCCGACTTCTTGAACCTGAGCAAACGTATTCTTTCACTTGCTCAGTCGTATCCTTGTGCTTGTTCAGTCATATCCGTGTGCTCACCCTGCCGCATCATTTCGCTTACTCAGACGAATCTTTTACTTACTCAACCTGCTCGCAGGCTCAACTCCAAAAACTTGTCACATAATTGGTAAACGCCTTCATCTTGCGTGATAAAATCTCTGTCCAGTAAGGTTTTGACTGCTCCTTGCACGGTGCTTGCACCAAGATGATACTTCTGCAAAAACTCTTGCGACATCAGGGAAGAAGACTTACCTTCCTGAGCAATGGCTATGAGAAGCTGTTTCTGCTTGGCTGTAAGCTGAAACAGCAAGGCCTGATAGGCAAAACGCTGCTGGGAAAGGATGCTATCTATCGCCATCCTGACATCATCCTCCTGCAACAAAGACCTATCAGAAATTGAAGTATAGAGCATATTGAGTACATACTGAATATACCAGGTAATGCCATCGAAATGATGATATAAATAGGTAAAAGCCGCTGCACTTATCTCTTTATTGTTCCTGGCAAGATGGTGATTGGCAAATTCCAGGTAAGTCTGCTCATTGATTGCCTCCAACCCCATGATACTCGAACTATGATAGAACGGGCGTGACTGGGAAGTAAACATCAATGCCATCATGTGGCGCTTAGAGCCAGAAAAGACAAAGTTTGCATTGTGGCAATTCTGTATTCGCTTACGCAAGGTTGCCTCAACGGTTTTCTCTGGATAGTTTGCAACTGTCTGAAACTCATCTATCGCCACCAGACAAGGTTTATCTGCCTGTTCGAGATAAGCGAAGATCTCATCCAGCGTAATATCCGGAGCCTGAATATCTCCCAAACCAACACTCCACTCCGGATTTCCATTGATGTCAAAAGAGATAGTTGACTTCAGAGACTGGAGCATATTCAGGAAAAATTCCCATACTTTCCTGCCCTTTGGCTTGAGTGCCGTCAGGATTCCCTTGCCCAGCGCATAGACGAATTCGTTCAAATTCTTCGTATCATAAATATCAATAAAGATGCAATGATACTGCTCACGGATGTTCTCCTGCTGAAAACAATTATAAATCAGTCCCGACTTACCCAGACGTCTTGGCGCAATCAACGCGACATTGCACCGATTGGTCAAATGGCGGGTAAGAAGAGCTGTTTCCTCTACCCTATCACAGAAATATTCCGGCGAAAGATAGCCTTCAATAATAAAAGGATTTAACTGTACCATAAGCATTTACATCATTATTAATTTTACGTAACGAAGATTTCATAATGCAAAGATACGATGAATATTTGTAAACGGCAAACATTTATCGGAAAAAAGTATCTGACATTCAATAAAAAAGTATCTTAGGATGAAGCCTACTTGCTGCACATCCCCAGAAAATACTTATGAATCTCCAGACTTTCGTTCAGTTCAGGATGGAAGGCAGTAACGAGCTGGTTACCCTGGCGGGCAGCTACAATCTTGCCATCTACCTCAGCAAGAACCTCAGCATCTCCCCACACCTCTTTAATATAAGGAGCACGGATGAATGTCATTGGGATATTGCCCTCGATACCCTTCATCGGAGCCTCGATGTAGAAACTGCCCAACTGGTGACCGTAGGCATTTCTCAAAGCCGTGATGTCCATCGAAGCAATGCGCTGACTAGGCTCGCCCTCAATCTTCTTGGCAAGAAGAATCAAACCGGCACAGGTACCATAAACTGGCAAGCCGGCAGCAATCGCCTCCTTCACAGGCTCCATCAATCCCAGTTCATTCAAGAGTTTCGCCTGGGTGGTACTCTCACCGCCCGGAATAATCAAGCCATCCTTAGGCTGGTCCCAATCCTTCAACTGGCGAACCTCGAAACTATCCACGCCCAACTGAGCCAACTTCTGTCTGTGCTCAGCAAAAGCGCCTTGTAAAGCTAATACTGCTATTCTCATAACATACTTATCTAATATAAAAGCCCCTTCTTGTGCAGGAGGGGCTCTTATCCGTTATCTCATCTATTACTTACCTCTTTCAGCCATGAGCAAAGCAATCTCCTGCTCATTGATACCTACCATTGCCTCGCCGAGGTCCTCGCTCAACTCAGCCAACATCTTAGGGTCGTTGTAGTTGGTAACAGCCTTCACGATAGCCTGTGCACGCTTAGCAGGGTTACCGCTCTTGAAGATTCCAGAACCTACGAATACACCCTCAGCACCGAGCTGCATCATCAGGGCAGCATCAGCTGGAGTAGCCACACCACCGGCAGCAAAGTTAACCACTGGCAACTTGCCGTTCTCGTGAACATACTTCACCAAATCGTAAGGAGCCTGCAACTGCTTGGCAGCCTCATAAAGTTCATCCTCGCTCATAGAAACCAGGCGGCGGATTTCGCTCTGCATCATACGCATGTGGGTAACAGCCTGAACCACATCACCTGTTCCTGGCTCACCCTTGGTACGGATCATCGTAGCACCCTCAGCAATACGGCGGAGCGCCTCGCCCAGGTTCTTGGCACCACAAACGAATGGTACGTCAAACTGAGTCTTATCAATGTGATAAACATTATCTGCTGGAGAGAGCACCTCGCTCTCGTCGATATAGTCGATTTCGATAGCCTGAAGAATCTGAGCCTCAGCGAAGTGACCGATACGGCACTTAGCCATTACCGGGATAGAAACAGCCTCCTGAATACCCTTGATCATCTTAGGGTCGCTCATACGTGAAACACCACCTGCTGCACGGATATCAGCTGGAATACGTTCCAGCGCCATTACTGCGCATGCACCTGCTGCCTCTGCGATTTTTGCCTGTTCTGGAGTTGTTACGTCCATAATCACACCACCCTTGAGCATCTGAGCCAAGTTGCGGTTCAATTCTTGTCTATTTTCTGCCATAATTCTTATATTTTTATTCAATTACGGCTGCAAAGGAAACATTTTTCAGCGAAACAGCAGAAAAATGTTCCATTTTCTGCAAACATTGAGTCATTTTGTATAAAGGATGATTCGCAAAAGTATAAGCCATATTCCGAAATATGCAAGTCCGATGACAGACGAGGTATCGGTTTCATTCCAACCATCAACCGACAATGGAACAACTGCAATAGAAAAATGTAATGGTCAGTATCTGCGAGGGCAACAATCCTGCACAAGACAGGAACCAACCTACCAGCACAATGACAAGTGCTTTATTGCGTTTAAGCAAGAAAGGCTACATCATCCGAAGTGACAGATATGAAATAGAAGACCCATTCTTCAGGAAATGGATACTCAAGAATATGATTGAGTAAGATTATATACAGAGAAATCGCCAGCAAAGCTTTTTTACAGCTTTGCTGGCGATTCTGCAAGAGAGATTTATCTATGTGTTAACAAAACAAACTCGCTCCAAATTGGACTTTGATAGGATATCAAGAAGTTTCAACTCTATATTATCTGATTCTTTTTATTCCATATCAAACGCCTTTTAGTTTTATTAGAAAACCAAAGAAAAGTCTATTCTTTCGGAATACCAAGTCGCTCCATTTCTACCTCTGCTGATGTTTGATTCTCTCTTTCTTTTATCTTATGGAAACGATATGTTAACGTCAATCCGACTTTTCGAGTTTCATACTTTGTATTAAAACTAGATCTAACATCATAGATTTGTCTACAAGCACGATTTCTATCTCCATTAAAAATATCATACCCATCTAATGATAACCGCAATCTATCGTTCAAGAAAGATTTTTTGATACTCAAATTGACAGAAGAAGATGATTTTACATTTATCGACTCCATGTATCCACCCCAGACTTGTTGCCAAGACAGAGAGAGCAGAAAATGCTTAGGAAGCTTGAAATCATTATCAAAATTAAGAATTGTCGACGGATGTCCATCATGAAATGTTGTTCCATCAATACCCGGATAATGCATAATTGACTTCTGAAAGAATCCTGTCAACGAAGCAGTATAGCATTTATAGGTATTACGCCAATTCAACATCGCCGACAAAGCTTGACGATGCGACAAATTATCTTGTGACGAAACCGTTATAGCTGAGTTACCTTCCAAAGAATAAATCACCGGCAATAATGGACGATAAACATAATCATAATTTAATGTAAGAAACAAGGACTTATACATCAACAGATAAGACAAGCTATGAGTGATGGCTGTCTTCAACTGGCTATTACCCTTAGATTGCTCATAACGGTTCACATACGTCACATTATCATTCATATCTGCATAATTAGCCCGCTCTGTTCCTATCGAATAGCTAAGATTCTGCACCAACAATCCATGACTATAGCTTAGGGTTACCGATGGCAAGAATGTATTATCACTATGCGCCTCTATCACAGACGCCTTTTCATTCTTCCGACGGGAATATAGATTCTGATAACGTATTCCTGTACTTAAAGAAAAGTCCCCCAAGGGTAATTCGTAGTTGATAAATACAGCATTTTTAACTTCCTTATTCTCAAAGCGACCATCGTACTTCAACCGTTCATAATCTATCTTGTCTAATCCCTCACTATAGCTGAAATCATATCCCATACCCAAAGTGCCCCACTTTCCAAAATCATGGGTAGCATGGAAATTAGAAGCCAGGACATTCCATTTAGAATGTCTTATATATGAAACCTCAGAACTCGTATCTATATGATTTTCCTTTAAAGCAGAATTAGTGTTCGATGCTTTAGAAATATAATCCATCACTACACTCACGTGCCAAGCATGATTCAAACTTGCATCATAATATATATTGACATGATGCGTAAGGAGGTTGTTTTTGGATTTATTCTTATCAAAGAGATAATATGCAGGTCCTGCATTTGGCACTACACTAAATGTATCCCGAGTCTCAACCTTTCCATCCGTGTACATTCCACTATAAAGCATTCCTAGTTCTGATTTATCAGACAGATGATAAGTCATACCAGCAGAATAAGTATGACTACCGGAATGCGTTAAGCTTTCAATATGTTGCATTTTATTCCAAATGGTATCTGCTAATACCTGTTTATCATAATCAGAACTTTCGGAAGCATTATTTCTCCTATAGTAATACTTACCATACAAATCAAATTTTCCAGAATTGTATGTTGAAGAGAAACCTGTTTTATGAGCCAAATGCTTTGCCTGAGTGATATTTCCAATGGCATTAAAAGCCACACCATCTCCTAAAATCTTAGTTTTTATACCAATCACAGGTGAACCCGATGTGTCATAATCCGCCCCAGGCATAGCAACGATTTTTAAAGATTTGATTTGATCAACTGGTAAGTTATCGATAAGACTTTGATCTCTCACCTTACGCCCGTTTAAATAATAGACCGGGGCTCCCTTACCCAACACATTGAACGAATTCCCTACATGTAAGACACCAGGAACCTTACCAATCAGTTCATATATATCATTCTGATGGTTAAGAATAGAATCATGCTCTACGTCTACGAGTAAATTATGACCAGACAACTTTATGTTTTTGCGATGCCCTATCACCTCTACATCAGATAGAGAGATTGCTGTAGAATCCGAGATACCAGTCATGTTTTTGGCAACAACGTTACTATCAGAATCAAGGATAGCAATGTTTGCCGGAACATCACCTTTGTTAACTCCCATATCCCTTGCTATTATATTATTAGCTTTCAACAGAAGCGCACCCAAGAACAACATGGATATATTTATAAAAAATCTCTTAACAACCATATTAATATAACCTTTAAGTTTAAAGAATCACCTTTGTCATTTACTGAGTCCACTTAAAAAAGTAAGGCTTGTTGAAAGTAGGCTCAGTAAATTAAAATGATCTCGGTGCAAAAATACCGAAAATTGCTCAAACCGCCAAACTTTTCACATCATTTCTCACATAATATTTATCCCCCAGTTTATTATGTAAAAATGATGTAGGCAACATCAGGTAAAAGAGTCTTGCGCTTTGGCTGCTTTAGAGCTTTATGTAAAAAAAACTAACTCATAGTTTTTTGATGCGAAAGTCATAACTTTTCGGCTAGAAACTCACCGTTTTTTGCATCGGGATGCACTAAAAAATGCATCGGGATGTAATAAAAACAGCCTGCATGATAGCAGATTATCGCCCTCACGAGGCATCATTTAAGCCTCGTGGCGGTCATCATTGATGACACTTATCTGTCTTCATATAAGACACTTAGCTATCTTAATATAAGGCACTTAGCTATCTTAAGCAGGAGCACAAAATGGGTAGAAAAACAGCCAGGGGTTAACAGGGTTAACAGTTAACACCCCAAAAATGCATACTTCCCCCTACTCACATATAAAAATAAGTATATATATATTTATTATATAGGTAAAAAGGAGAGGGACCATGCAAAAAACAGCTGTTAACTGTTAACCCTGTTAACCCCCCAATAAAAAAGTTAATAGTTGATAGGGCGTAGCCGTTAGCAAGATTGCTATAAACTATAAACTTTCAACTATAAACTAACTTATCCTTTCTGCCTGAAAGCAGAAGGCGTAACCCCTCTCATCTTCTTGAAGAACTTGGTGAGATGAGCCTGGGATGAGAAACCGAAGGTATTGGCTATCTCCTGAACCGTATGCGTGGTGGTAGAAAGTTCGCGCTCTATCTCCTTCACGATGTATTCATCGATGATTGCCTTCGGCGTCTTGCCGGAGATGCGACGGGTAACCTGAGCCAGATAACGGCCACTCACATTCAACTGGTCGGCATAGAAATGAACATCGCTATAAGTGCGGCAGAAGTTATTCACCTGCGAGATAAACTGGTTGTAAAGCTCGGAACTTCTGCCTTGCAGATTGCTCTGGCGCACGAGTTCTACATTGATGAAATCCTGCGCCATCGCCAACGCCTCCTCCATCTTCTTGCCCTGATTCAGATAGACGGCAAGAGCTGAAGAGAAACGGTTGATGAGACCATGCGAATTGGCATTGTCGAGGCGATAGATCCGGAGCCCCTGCTTCTCGGCAAGGCTCAGCAGTTTGGAATTCTGAAGAATGATGTCGCTCTCCTTCTTGCGTGACACGACGACAGAACAGAGCGGCAGCAGACGGTATTTGATCTGGCTCACCACATCCTCGGTCATCAGCGCATCGCCCTGGCTCGACCAGATCGCAGGGGCATAGATGATATGGGCAGGACGGTACCTGGTCAGGGCATCGATGACCACATTCAGCGTCTCCACCCTGCGTATCATACCTATCTTCACTATATCAGGCTGCATATCGTTCATGATAGCCTCAATCTGCCCCGAAACAATCTCGGCAGGAATATCGAAGAACTCCTGAATACCGAGCGTATTCTGCACAGTGATGCTGGTTATTGCCGAAACAGCATAACCGCCCAACTCGGCAATCGTCCTGATGTCCGCCTGCACACCAGAGCCTCCGGTGCTGTCTGAACCTGTAATCGTTAATATCATATCCTTAAACTTTGAACCCGATGATAAGTTTGAGGGCAAAGATACAAAAAAAGAGCGAATAATCCGCAGAATTTGCAGATAATTCGCTCTTTTTTTTTATTCTTCAGTGAGATCTTTACAATCCTTGAGTATCTTAGCAGGAACCTCATTGCAACGCTTGTAGCGGCAGATGTCGGTAACATCGTCCTTGGCGGTCCATATCATGGAACCCGATTTCAAGAGACGGGTTACGAGATAACTCTGGTTCCAGTCGCCCATGCCGTAATCATAGCTTCCGCTGATGATGTAACCCTGGTATGGATCGTTCTCGATAGCGAACGAACCGGTGATATGGCGACCATACATACTGTCAAACTTCTGATACATCTCGAAAGTCTGGTCCTTGCGGTTGAAAACGATGTAGCAGTATGTGCCCTCAGCAAGAGGTTCACCGTTCCACTCAGCCAACTCCCATGTGCCATGAAGATTGGCAGGTGTAACTTCCAGAGAACGCTCCTCCGGTTCCTCATCATCGCTGCTGCAGGCTGTAAAGCCGCAGGCAAACAAAGCAATCACCAGGAGGGTGAAGAGTTTTTTCAAATATTTCATTGTCTTGGTATTTTTTTCTTTTTTACTTTTTTCCTTTTTTACCTTTTTACCTTTACAACGACCTGTATCGTTCTGTCAGACGGACGGGCATCCAAGCCCTCCAGAATAACAGGGAAGGTGAAGGATTCGGGCATCGTAGCCGGAATCTTATCGGCTATGATGGTGATGACGAGGTCAGCCTCATCACCCGGTTCTATCACCTCAGGCTCTGTCGTAAGACGGGCATAAGGAGGAAGAAGGAGGCTGGATATACGGAGCGGCTTGTCGCCGCTGTTTCCGCAGAGGATGCGTGCCTCAGGCTCTGTGCCCGGCTTTACCTCTGTGATACTTGCCTTCGCCTGTTTCAGTCTGAGTGCGCCCATCTTGTGCGGATAGCGTGCCCACTGGTCAGCACCCGGTAGCACCTTGCCCGTTAAGGCAAGCTTAACGGCAGGCTGTCCCTCTACCTCTTTCAGATAGAGATAAGCACCCGTATTGATGGTGCCCGGATAGCGGTTAGGCGTGAAGGTGATCTGCACCTGACAGGTATCGCCAGGCTTCATCACATCGCCCCTGACATAAGAACTGGTACATCCACAGGTGGTTCTCACCTGTGTGATGTGCAGTATCTTCTTGCTCACATTCTTACCTACGAAGGTGAAGGTGCGAGGCGCATCGTCCTCGGTCATCGTACCTGCATCGATAAGCGGATGCTCAAACTTCAGCTGTTCCTCCTGCGCATTCACCGTAACAGGCAAAGCCAGGAAGAAAAGCGATAGGAAAGCAAATATCTTCATATTACATCCAATTACATCCAACCATTGTTACCGGCACTCTTTCTAACGGTCACAACTACGGTCTGTCTGGTACCATCGGCAGCTGTTACGGTGAGCGATGTGCTTCCGGCAGCGAGTCCCTTCACGGTGAGCGTTTTGCCTTCTACCGAAGCAGAAGCTACGTTGCCATTCACTACTGAGCAAGAGAAGTCCTCTGTCTGACCTGCGAAATATGCAGCGAGGTTGAGAGAAACAGTCTTCTCGATGCCCACATACACGTTAGGCAACTTCATATCAGAACTGAATTCCTTGTTCTTGATGTAATTCAAGAGCTGAGCTGCATCAATCAGACCAGCACCCATCTTGCCGATGTACTTAGAGAGCTGTACGATCTCAGGCGAAGCACCTACGGTAGTATGGTTCATATAGTAGGTCTTGGTTGCACCATTCTGATAATGACTATCCAGTTCCTTTACTGATTTCTTCATCAGGGCTACGAAGTCGGCAGCACGATAATGACGGTTCGTCTTGGCTGCATAAGCGAGACCCAAGGCAGCCACACCCGAAACGTGAGGACAAGCCATAGAGGTTCCCTCCATATAGCCGTAAGCAGGCTGACCGTTCTTGATCATCGTAGAGAGCACAGCACCTTTCTGTTCTGTTGTCTCTGCCCAGTATTCATCTTCCTGTTCGCCAATCTTGCTGTAATATTCCAAGTCGCCACCAGGAGCGCTCAGGGTTACGAGCGAACCGAAATCGGTGTAGCAGGCTGGAGTATAGTCGGCAGCTACTGAAGATACGCAGACGCACTTAGAGTAAGCACCTGGGAAAGCAGGATTGCCAGCATACTCATTACCGGCTGCGAAGACTGGAATACCACCGTCGATGACACCATTAGGCGAACCGGCATTGTTGATGAAGTAATCCAAAGCCTCCTTCTCCAGCGGATAGGTCTCTGCCCATTCCTTCTCGGTAGCAGGACCCGGAGTATAACCGTTGATGATGCTAGACTCTGAAGAGTTGTAACCCCAACTGCACTGCAGGATGACTGCACCATTATCGGCAGCATACTTGATGGCTCTCGCCTCGCCTGCCAAGGTTACACTGTTCTGACCGGAGAATACCTGACAAGACATAATCTTGACACCAGAGTTAGGAGTTCCGTCACCACCGGCTACACCGCAAACACCTTTACCATTATTATTTACGGCAGCAATGGTACCAGCTACGTGAGTACCATGACCAGAGTCATTGGCATCAGTCCAGGTAATATCGCCGCTCTCGGTTACGAAGTTATAACCGTGAAGGTCACCTTCGTATCCGTTGCCATCACCATCGGTCTGGGCGCCCTGAACACTTTCGCCCGGGTTGCACCACATGTTGGCTGCCAAATCAGGATGCGTATACATCACGCCCTCATCAAGAATAGCCACGATGATAGAAGGATCGCCTGTGCAGGTCTTCCATGCCTCAAGTGCATTCACGTCACATCCAGCCTTAGCACCCACGTGATTATTGTTGAGGTTCTCAAAATCATAGTTGCCCTCGCCCAGGTTACGGTAGTGCCACTGGCTGGCAAAGCCTGGGTCATTAGGGAAGTCATCGGCAGCAGAACGGGTAGCCTTCTGCTGAAGTGCCTTATCGCTGAGATAGATACGCTTGCTGTCGGTATTGTAAGCACGCTTGATGCGACCGTTGGTCTGAACCTTTGAGATTTCACCCAACTGCTTCAGGCGCTCGGCAGCCGCCTTCAGGTCTGTACCCTTGTTAAACTTCACCGTATACCAGAGGTGAAGACCCGCCTCACGGGTTCTTGCCTCAGTATTTGCATCTACCGGGAACACACGCTCGAAGCTGTAACTTCCCAGGATGTCGAGCACCTCGTCGGTAGAAGGAATACCCGAACGGGTAGCCTTTCCGGCGCGAGTCTTGCCCAGTTGTGCCTGGTCGAGGATATCGCTCATTTCCGGACTGAACTTAATCAGCAACTCACCCGCCGCAGCATCTGCAGGGATGGTGATTTCTGAATTGCCGTCAGAAGAGCCGATGGTTGACAGGCTGTCAGAACAGCCCGTCAATGCCAATGCGACCATTGCTATATAGAAAAACTTTTTCTTCATTGTTTGCTTCTATATTGTTTTTATGTTTATCTTACTTTTTCTTAGTTCTCCTGTACTTAGCCATCAGCGCAGCTTCATTAATATCGCCTGCTGCCACGTATTTGCGGTAGTAGAGCGGATAAGCTACACCCGGAACCTCCCACTTGCTACCTGGGTCGCTGATTCCGTAATAGTAGTCGTAGCTGTAGCTGTCTTCTGTCATATTAGAGAAACCAACGGCAGCGCCATCGCTGTTCTTACCCTTAGGCTGCTGGTTGAAGATCATGATAGAAGGAGTCCATTCTACCAGATGTGGATGATAAAGAATCCACTTTGGCACCGCACCAGTCAGGAAGTTAAGGTTGAGCGACAACTGACGGCAGTTTGGCAATACACGTGGCACCTGGAGAGGATAAACATCCTCATAAACTACAGAACCATCCTTGTGCTTGCAAGTTACTGGATTATCCCAGCCAGAGAGCAACCATTTACAGGTATCACCTACCAGTTTGTCGAGATAATCAGCCTTATTGGTAGAGAAGTCTGCCCTGCTGTAGCGGGTAGCCTTGCCGGCAGCCTCCAAAGCTTCAGTCATCTCTTCATCTGTTGGAAGTTCACCCTCCAGGAAGCAGTATGACAACTCCAGGGAATTCAATTTTTCCCATGTAAGGAGCTTCAGAAGCGCCTGGCGGTCTGCGGTTCCGGCATTTACCTTACCATACAATCCGATAGGATAGTTATTATAAACATAGACGCCTGATGCATTCATTTCGCCCAGCGAAGCGATGTTGGTGACAACATCCGTACGGCGCTGTGCGTAGAGGATGAGATTGCGCAACTTAGGGAAGTTCTTCTCGTTGACGATATTGGTGATATCCGACAACTTGTTGAAGTTGTTACTTACCAGATTGAGCGTTTCAAGACTCTTGCCCAGATTAACAAAGTTAGCAGGCAACTGAGTCAGACCGTAAGCCTGAACGGTAAGATTCTTCAGATACTTCAGCGAGCAGATTTCATCACCAAGGTTCACCTCACGAATCTGGTTGTTCTCGTTGGCAGCAACAGAGAATGACTCCAGGAACTTGAGGTTGCCCACTTCCTTAGGAAGAGTTTCGCCACTCTTGAGGTTGAACATGCTGAACTTGACAGAACGTACTCGTCCTAAAGCCTCAGGATGATCCTTCACAAAAGCATCAGTAGCTTCCCAGAGCGTTACGCCGCTCCAGTTGCGCATGTTATCGCTGGAATCGAAGGTAGCAATGCTACCCAGTTTCTGGTTGATCATGATGACAGAGAGAGAGTCACCGGCACGGTTGTCCTCAATCTTAGGTGCTGCCTTCTGACGAACGGTCAGGATGACATCATCTGTAGGATTGCCATCAGCATCTACCAGCTGGTCTTCAGCCTTGACTGGCACGAGATGAACCTTAGCCACACGAACGGCAGGAACCACGTTCATCGCCCAGCGGAACTTGAACTTCACGCTGCGAGGACGCGCCTTTCTATCAAGTACGATTCCGAGATTGGTACCTGTCAGTTTATCCTCATCCTTACTATTCAGAAGCCAACCTTCACGCTCGCTCTCGTTTTCTGCCTTCTCGGCATCAGTCATATCACCCTCGAAAGAATACTCTATCTTACCGATTTTGCATTCCACATTGGCAGAAATCAAACTCTCGAAAGCACGCTTATCGTATGATTCTGAATTTTCGATTTCTACAGTTGGTTCCTTGATGTCAATCTGCTTACCATAACCAAACTGTTTTACGGAAACGGTGCGGCGCTGACCGTTATCGCCGATAAAGACGATATCGGTAGTACGGCGTCCGCTCATCAGAGTAGAGTCAACTACCACAGTTGCAGTAGTAGAACCCACGCCATTGGCAGGAGTGAGCATCAGCCAAGGCTCATCCACGTTAGCCACCCAATTCTGTGAGGCAGCAATGGCAAGCTGTTCGCTACCGCCCTCAGCTGCTATTTCAATCTGCTCCTTGTCGATGGCGAGTCCGCCTGGGATATCTACATCATCGCTATCGCTGCAGGATGCAGTCATCAGACCTGCACCCAGAACGAGGAGCCATGTAAGTTTATTAATATATTTCATATTATCTTACTTTCTATTCGTTTAATTTTCGAGATCCAAAGCATCGCAACCGCGGATGTCCTGATTCTTGTCGTAGAACAGCTTATACATACCTGCCTTGATGTATGGGCAGACGCTGGTTACATCGATAGAGATGTTAGGGTTGTCTGCGATATTCAGGATATAAAGGTGAGAGGTCAGTGTCTCTTCTACCCTACGGATATCGTTGGAACCAATCTGGAACTGGATCAGGCTCGGACAGGTTGTGATTCCTGTAGGCCATGTACGCAGGCAACGCTGGTCGGTATTCTCATCACGCTGGTGGTTGATGGCAAAGGCACGGAGCACGGCACTGTTCAATGGCTGGGTTGGCACCTCGGTGAAGCAGTTGTAGCTCAAGTCCATATTGGTAATGTATGGCAATGTGGTTGAGCGGAAGTCATCAGAGAGGGATGTCAACTTGTTGAATCGGAGGTCGATGACCTGCAGCAGATAAGCCTTCTTGCCCTTGATGGAACCCTTAGGGATGGTGCGCATCTGGTTGCCGCTCAAATCGATGGTTGTGATTGGCGAACCGGCTGTAAACAGCTCTGAAGGGAACTTCTCTATCTTGTTGTTCGACAGAGTAACGGTTGCTGCATTGATACCCTTGTAGGTACCATGACTCTTATCTACACCTGTAATCTCGTTGTAAGAGAAGTCTACAGAACCCATCTCGCGAACCGAACTTGCATCGAAGATATTCGGAATCTTCTTCAGTTTGTTGTGGGCGAAGGTCAGACTCTCCACATCATCTGTAAAGGCACAGAGATTAGCAGGAACCTCCTCAATCTGGTTGTTGTTCAGATAGAGTGAAGAAAGCGCTACCTCAGAACCGAACGGATGCAATTTCTTGATGTTGTTGTAAGCCAGGTCGAGCAGACCGAGGTTCACCATCTTGCTCAAGGCAGATGACTCAGGGAACTCCTCCAGGTTGTTGTAGCTCATATAGAGAATCTGGAGCGTCTTACCGGTCTTCCCCTCAGCTAAGCGAGTCCAGTCGTTTCTCAACTGGTTGGCTGAGATTCCCTTGCATCGTGCCAGATTCATCGCCTGCAATTTAGGGAGATTATAGTAGAAGTCTGGAATGCGACTGATCTTCGGACAGTTGTAAAGTTCGATATCGGTCAGGTTTTCCATCTTGTCCCAATCCTCATCCTTAAACTCCTTCGCAAACTTACCATAAACAGGATCATCAGCATTGTAGAACTTCGCACAAACCTCATCGGCTGTGATAGAAGAGTTACCGATGTAGAACTGCTGCAACTTGGTCAGGCGATAGATGGCCTTAGATACACCTGTAATCTTGTTGGTCAATGTACCGATCTGCGCATCCTTCAGGTTGATGCGGCTGTCCTTCTTGATTCTGTTCTTCGGTGCCACCTTAGGATCAGAGTTGTAGCTTTCTACAATCATATCCGACATGTTGGCACGTGGGTCATACTTCAGGAACTTGTTCTCATAGTCGTGACGCATGCTGCTCTTCTTTGCAGCAGTCAGACTGTTTGCATCATAATCATTGAAGATGTTGGCACCAATCTTCTCATCGTGAGAACCGAGATTGAGCACCTGGAGTTCTGTCAGCTGTCCGATGGCATCAGGTACGATTCCCTTTGCACCGAAACCGGCGATGATGAGACCGATGACACGGCCGTTGCTGTTGAGCGTTACGCCCGGCTGTTCACCCCACATATCGAGTTCCTTGTTGAAGTTCCAGTTAGCTCCCTTGAAGGTAGCATCGCCATAGAAGCTCCACTCCTTACCATGGAGAGATTCCCAGATAGCCTTCAAAGCCTCATAGTCCTTGATATACTCCTTTGTCTTGGAAAGGAGGATAGGCACCTGAGCTGTATCATTTAGCTGATTATCCTCTACAATAAACGCCTTACCCTTTACAGGCTGGGTTTCGTACTTGGTCTTCACCGCACCTGTCTTGCCGTAGGTGGTATAAGAGGTAACCTGATAAGTACCGGCAGGCAGCCATACGGTAGAATCGCAGTAAGCTGTACCTGTGTCCATATACTTATCGTTCTCATTGTCTGGATTCTGATGCTCTACGCTAGACTCCTTATATTTCACCTTCAGTTCAGGGAAGGTATAGGTCTCACGGGTAAAGAGGTTAGTTACGCTGACATCAACGAGACGGATGTTAGAGAAGAGATACTCAGTACCACCGGCACGGGTCTTCTCCCACTCCTTCACGAGATTGAACTTCACCTTACCACGCTCCACAGTCTCCACCATGAGGTTCTGTACTTCCAGACCGCCACCTACTACAGTGAATGTTTCGCCGGCAGAAGAAGCCAGCAACTCTTCGTCTACCGCATCATAGAGATAGAAACCGATGACGGTGTAAGTACCCGAAGCGAGTTGCAGTTTTTCACTTCTCAGACCATACTCTGCATTCTCTGAATTATAAGAATTGAGCACCAGTGTCTGAGAGACAGTTGTACCGTTGTGCTCCATGACCACCTTGATTTTCTTGGCATCATCCAGTTTCTCAAGTTTGTCAAGGGCAGCAGCACGGGTAGCTCTAGAAGAAACCTTCTTGCTGAGCTTGAACTGCACATATCCGTATGTGCCGTCCCAACCCTCGGTCTCATCATCCGAGCAACTTGTTGCTGCAAAGGTCAGGAGAGAGACCAAGAGCAACAAGAGTGCCTTACTATATTTTCTGAATGTCTTCATTACTTTCTCTTGCTTCTAAATCCCATATTATTGATAATGACCACTCGCTGGCATACTCTCTGCATGTCGGTGAAACCAGCAAGGATAGGATAAGTGAGCTTATCGGCATTCAAGCCAACATAGATACCCTTATCGTCCTGTCCTACCTCGTAGTTTTTAACATCAACAGGGTTTCCTGTACCGTCGTAAATGACTACTTTTGCTCCAGCTGTAGGATCCCATCCGTCAATCTGAGGATAAATGGCTACATAACCACCATAAACTGTTGATTCAAACACTTCTTTACCAGTATAACTGAAGATGCCCTCAGCATATGACTTAAACTCCTCATTGGTTGTCAAGGCACAATCTGCCTCCATACCCATGCTGGTAACAATCGGAGCAGTAACCTCAGAATCGCCCTTCTTTTCTTCCTTCTGGACAACATCCATCAGGAAGTAGCGGTCGTAATCGCTCTTCACTGTCATGAAGTCTTCCTCCAGCATTCCGTCGAGTCCATTCTCCAGACTCTCGAATACGCTCTGTGGCAATGCATAGACCAGGAACTCACGGATTCCGCTGCCTAATGGAGCGACTGTGAGCTTCACGTCACCCTTCTCACCCTGCAACTTCACAGCGCCGGATGTTTCCTCGCGCAGACCATCTTCCTTTTTCTCGAAGACTACCAGCTGGTAAGCATCACCCAAAGTCTTGAGGGTGAAAGGAACGAAGGTGTAGAAGGTGAAATCGTTGGTTTCACCGCCATTCAGGCTAGAACCATTCTGAGTGAACACCTTACCATCGAGAGATACATTCCATACTGCCCACTGTGAAGAGGTTGGATAAGTAACATCCATGGTGCTGGTGGTCATACCATTATAGATAACAGGTACGGTTACAGCAGCCTTGCCATCCTCAGAAGTGAAGGTGATGGTGTAGTTGCCGTC
The DNA here is from genome assembly GCF_015074785.1 of Segatella copri. Taxonomy (NCBI): domain Bacteria; kingdom Pseudomonadati; phylum Bacteroidota; class Bacteroidia; order Bacteroidales; family Prevotellaceae; genus Segatella; species Segatella copri. The sequence continues at coordinate 3,313,709 of NZ_CP042464.1, read as the reverse complement.
CTTAGCGATGGCATACTTAGCACTTACGCCCTGATTCTCCTTGAAGGCAACACCGCCTACAGCATCCTTGTTAGGTGTACCTACCAGGAAGCCGCCTTCCAAGTCTACCCAAGCTGGAGTATTGGTAACCGCAAAACGGAAGTTTGACTTTACGGTAAACTTGGTGTATACATTGTAACCTACAGTGATACCTGTCTTGGTGATATCATTGCCATCCGCATCGTAAACCGTCAGTATATGGTCGGCAGCCGAACGCTTAACCTCAGCGATGGCAACCTTCTGACCACCCATATTCAGGAAGAGCTGAGCCACGCTCATATCATCGCTGGCATCATCACCAGTAATCTTAACCTTGATGGTCTGCTTGCCTGCAGTACCATTGAGTACGAAGGCGTCTGTTTTCTCGCCCTGCACCAGTTTACACCAGATTTTGTCTGAAGAAAGGCTCCAGCTCTCGTTAGCATCGAAGGTGAAGTCCAACTCAGCGCCAGCTGCACCGCCGATAGTCTTTACCTGTGGGAACACAGGAGTTACGGCATCGTCATCGCTGGAACAAGCTGTGAACAGAGTCACTGATACCAGCGCCATCAATACGAGCCAATATTTTGAAATCAATGTTTTCATTTTCTTTTTATTCTACGATTAATATCCTTGTTCTTTCAATTTCTCTGCCTCTGCATCGCTGATCCATTCATACATGGTGATGAAGGTTCCTACGTTGCCGAAGCTTGAACCATCCTTGTTGTCAACACTCATGTTGACATACTGCAATACATAGTTCTGGCAGGTGTTATAATAAGAGGTATAGAGAGAAGGCTGGCTGATGCGCAACTTGCCGTCTCCATAGATGGTACCGAACGCCTCGCCGGTCTCACCGGCTATCTGGTCGTCCATCTCTACCTTTGGCTCAAGAATGTTCTTGGTGCTGAACTTCAACTTCAGGTTGTAGCCCTTATAGTAAACATCCTTCAGCAGAACGGTATTCTCCTCGCCTTCCACTACCTCAGTCTTGATCAGACGGTTGGTTACGTTGTTCAGATACTTGCTGTAGAAGGTAGATGTTACCATGCACCAGCCAGAGAAGTTGTGGATATCGAAAGGACAAGACTTCTGCATTACCACGTGGGCATAGTCCTTATAGAGATCTGTCCAGTTATACTTCTCCGGAATCACCAGTTTCAGGGTGAAGCCGAGCGAGTCGGTCTTGCCGATGTTATCATAGATACCCTGAACCTTCACATTTCCTACCATCTCGCCCGCCTTGATTGTAACGGTGTTGTTGAGGATGCGGTAATGCTTACCCTCGATGGCATTGCTCTGCTTGTCTACTACCTCCACGCCGAAGGTGCGGTCGTAGTCAGCTTTTTCGGTTGCAGATACAGGCACATTGAAAACCTCATTGCTTTCCTGTACAGCATACTGATAGAGCGTATCAGAGAACATGATATGACTTGGACCAGCATAAGTGGTATAATCCTGTGAACAGCTCACAAGAGCGATGAGTGCAGCTACGGCTGCCAAACATCCCATCATTATTTTCTTCATGATCGTCTCCTTATTTTATTTGTTACTTTCATTAGGCTGAATCTCAGAACCTGGAGCCTCAAGCTCATGCTGAGGAATTGGCCAGACAAAGAGAGGGTCATCCTTTTCAACCTTCAGTCTGCTCTGCACGAAGTTGGCAGCAGGCTGGTCGGCAGCCTTACGCTCAAATCCCTTGTGCCAGCGCTTGAGGTCGTTCAGACGGAAGCCTTCCATATAGAGTTCCTTCACGCGCTCTGCCTCGATTATCTTCATGGCGTTGCTCTCGCTCATCGAGGTGTTACCACCATATGAAGAGTAGCGGGCTGTACGCAAGGTAGAGATGTCCTTACCTGCCTTAGCGTAGTCCTTCTTCATGGCGTAAGCCTCAGCACGTATCAGATACTGCTCTGAGAGACGGAACACCATTGGCTGGTGAACATGCAGGATATTGTTGTTCAGGAATTCTGCATCGCCGAAATACTTGCTCAGCAAAGACCACTGCAAACCGTGCTCATAACCGGTTACACGGGTTGTGAAGATTGCTGCAGCACGGAGGTCATTGCTGTCGAATGAGTTGATGACCCATGTCTCAGGCACATAGTCTGGACGATAAGTTACATAGTTGTAGTTATCGAAGATGGTACCCAGTGCACCGCCATAGCTGTTCACGGTGAAGCCTACCTTCCAGATAGCCTCACGCGAATCACCATAGGTCCAGATATACTTGTAATCGTTCACCTGGTTTGAATAGGTGTTGGAAGAAGCCTTCTCCAATGTATAATACTTACTGCCGATTACCTTAGATGCATACTTGATGGCATCATCGTACTTGTGCATATATAAGGATACGCGCGCACGCAAGGCATGACAGGTATACTCGTTGAAGTAAATCTCGTTGTAGAGACTTCCTGTGAAGTCTTCGTCTACCTTCAGATATTCGGCAGCCTTGTCAAGGTCTCTCAATACGAATTCGTATGATTCCTTCAGAGTGGCTCTCTTCTGTGGCTCATTGCCGTAATAGTGCTCTGTGAGTACCACGCCGAGTTCCTTCTCTGCCTGCTCATCGCTATCGTAAGCCTTGCAGAAACACTTGATCAACTCAGAGTAAGCCAGGGCACGTGCGAAGTAAGCCTCGCCCTGATACTGCTCCAACTTGTCGAGCTCCTTATCACTGTTGGTGTTTGCCTTTACCTTATCTACATTATCGAGCAGGAAGTTGGCATTGTTGATAACACCATAAAGCGCACCATATACCGCCTCGATATCGGTGTTGGTAGCCTTGATATCTTTCCAACGGTAGATATCGCCATAGGCATTAGAGTAGCCCTTCACGCAGTACACGAAGTCTGCCTGCAGATCTGGCAGGATTGTCAGATTGCCCGAATAGAGGGCGCTGCTCTTGAAACTGTCGTAGATACCGTACACCAGCTTGTCCATGTCGCCCACCGTGTTGATAGCCTGGTCCATGCGGATAGAATCCTCAGGATACTTATCAAGACAGGAAGACATCGAGAGGGCTAGGATTCCCGACAGGATGTATGTCTTTATATTTTTGATATTCATTTTTTTCTCCTTTCTTGGTTAGAATTGCAATTCAACACCCAGAGTAAACTGGCGTGATGCCGGATACTGTGCCTGGTAAATATTGGATGAAACCTCAGGATCCAGACCGTTGAAACCGGTTACGGTGAAGAGGTTCTGTGCCTGACCATAGATTCTGACCATAGAGAAGAAGTTGGTCTTGCGCAACAGACTCTGTGGCAATGAATAGGACAGACTGAGATTCTTCAGACGGAGGAACGATGCATTCTCCAAGAAGCGGTCGTCGAGCTGGGTTACCTCGCCCCAACGTGGGATGTCGGTAATATCGCCTGGCTGCTTCCAACGGTCGTACAACAGACGGTTTGACTGGTTGTAAGCAGTACCGAAGGTTACACCGCTCTCCTCGAAGTAACGGTCGTTGTTGATGACGTAGCGTGTACCGATCCAGCTGAACTGGGCAGAAAACTGCAAGCCTTTCCAACGGAAGCTTGTACCGAAACCGCCCATCCAAGGTGCATCATAGGTCTTGCCCGTCATCACCTTGTCGCTCTCGCGGAACTCGTTGGTCACGTTGCCGTTCTTATCATACCAGAGCTGCTCACCATTCGCTGGATTCACACCGGCATAACGGTTCAGGAAGAACTCGCTTACTGAGTGACCTACCACATACTTCAAACCGGTGGTTGAGTTTACATACTCGGTTACACCGTTATAGAGTTCCTTCAATCGGTTCTGGTTGTAAGATACGTTGGCACTTACATTCCAGGTGAAGTCGCGTGTGCGGATTACATCACCGTCAGCACTCAACTCGATACCCTTGTTAGCCATCACACCTACGTTCTTCCAGCGATAGCCCTCGCCGGTAACGGTGTAAGACTCAGGAACGCGCATCAGCATATTGGAGGTACGCTTGTAGTAAGCCTCGAAACTGAAGTTGATTCTGTCGAGGAAACCCAAACGGAGGGCGAAGTTGTTTGCCCATGTTGACTCCCAACCCAATTCCTCGTTACCACTCTGTGATGGAGAGAAACCGGCAGTATTATCGTAGTTGGCACCACCCGATACCAGAGCCAGATGATAATAGTTAGGAATCTCAGAGTTACCCGATGTACCGGTACTTACGGCAATCTGGGCTGTGCTGAGCCACTTCATATCCTTCAGCCAGTCGGTAGACTTCACGTTGTACATGAAACCGAGCGACCAGAATGTACCCCAGCGATGATCCTTACCGAAACGTGAAGAAGCATCAGTACGCAGAGAGAAGTCGGCATAGTAAAGCTCCTTATAGTTATACTCGCCACGCATGAAGAATGACAGGTAAGAATAATCAGAAGATGAATCTGCCCAGCGGCTGGCACGTGTACCTGATGATACGTTGGTCAGGAGATCGCTGGTCTGACCCTTGGAATATACCTGGAAACCCTCTGAGTGGAAATTGACAGCCTCCTGACCCAGCATCACGTTGAACGAATGGATATCGTTCAGGGTGAAACGGTAGTTAGCCGTAGTGGTCTCTGTCAGGTTGATGGCATCACTGCTCTGACGAGCCGCAGTACCCTGTCCGTTATTTGAAGAGAGACTTGGGAACGACTGGAGGAACGCTGTAGAATGAGTGAAATCGGCACCAAACTGAGTACGGATAGTCAGATTCTCTATCGGATAGATTTCAGCATACATGGTAGAGAGTACCTTATATTTCTTGTTCTTGATAGGATTCAAGCCCATGTAAACGATAGGGTTCTCGCTGGTTCCAGCCCAGTTGCCTGCTGAAAGTGAAGCCAGACTGCCATCCTTTGCGTATGGATTCCAGTAAGGCAGCATGAATCGGCATGCTGAGATAGGAGTAACGGTAGTATAGCTACCATCGTCAGCCTGCTGAGCCTCCTCATAGGCAGCCATGGTGTTGGTACCTACCTTCAACCACTTGCTAGCCTTTACATCAGCATTGGTGCGGATGTTGTAACGGCGGAAGGTTGAATTCTGTGCGATACCGTCCTGATCGTAGAAACCACCAGAAACATAGTAGTTCAAGCGGTCGGTAGCACGGTTGATAGAGAGTTCGTAGCTCTGCAACGGAGCGCGGTCGTTGAACACCTCGTCCAGCCAGTTTACGTTTACTCTTGAAAGGAGATTGTAATCCTTACCTGTATCCAGACCTACTTCTTTCTCAAACTGTATACGCTCGTCGGTATTCATCATCTTCCAGTTGGTCTGCGCCAACTCAGAGAAACCATACTGTGCACGGAGCGTAATCTTCGCCTGGTCCATTGACAAGCCTCGCTTGGAAGTGATGACAACCACACCATTGGCAGCACGTGCACCATAGATTGAGGTAGAAGAGGCATCTTTCAATACAGAGATACTTTCGATGTCGTTAGGACTCAAGGTATTGAAATCAGAACTTGAGATTGGCACGCCGTCGAGGATAAAGAGTGGCGACTTGCCGGAGTTGATAGAGTTGGTACCACGAATCTGGAAGGTAGCCGCCTTGCTAGGTTCACCCGAAGAAGAGATGACCTGCAAACCAGTACTCTGTCCCTGCAAAGCTTGGTCGAAGCTTGCCGCCGGCACATTTTCTATCTTTTCAGACTTTACGGCAGACACGGAACCCGCAATGGTTCCCTTCTTTCTCACGCCATACGCCACCACAACCACTTCATCCATCATCTTGGAATCCGAAGCAAGGGTGATGTTGAGCGTATTTGTCTGCGCATTCACAACGTGCTTCTGCGTAACGCATCCCACATAAGAGTAGGCAAGCGTAGCCTTCGAAGCACCCTTAATTTCGATGGTATAGTTACCGTCAATATCGGTCACTACGCCATTTGATGTTCCCTCTTGCATAATGGTCACACCAATCATCGGTTCGTTGTCTTCAGCAGACACGACAGTACCCTTGACGCTGAAACTCTGCGCCAAGACCGATTGGATAGACAACAATACAAGTGAGACAAGTAAAAGAGTTAATCTTCTCATCCTTGTTTGTTTCAAGTTTATTAATTAATAATTATTATTTTTTTCTCATTTTTTTCTCGTTTGGTAAAAGCCGAAAGCACTCAGGGCGACACTTCACCCCTCCATTTATACATTCTTTCACTAAAATGCACGCATGGAAATACCTATTTAACTTAAATCGGTGCAAAATTACGAATATTTTCTTATTTGCCCAAGATAATCGCTTAAAATTTAAATAATTAACACGTAATATCTATGTTTTTTAGCATATTTGCTCATAAATTTAGTTAATTGTCGATTTTTTGTCACATCCGATTACAGATTGCAAAAACAAGTTCAATACACACTTTTTTTTGTTTCTATGCAGCCGTTTTCATAAAGCTGAAATTACGTCCCGACGTAGCTTGTACTACGTCCGGACGTATCTTTTGCTGCGTCGGGACGTAGCAAATGCTACATCGGGACGCATTTTTTAATGCATCGGAACGTATTTTATCAGCTAACGCAAGTGGCTCAGTCAGCTGACGCAAGTAGCTCAATCAGCTGACTCAAGTAGCTCAATCAGCTGACGCAGATATCTCGACAAGCCGAAGGATACGTCTCCATTAGCCTACGGAGTCGTATCCGTAACCTGACGGAGTCGTATCCGTAACCCAATACTGTCATATTCTTAACCCCACGCAGTCATATCTATAGGCAAACGGAAGCACATCATTTATTTACCTCTTCACCTTCATGTATTCCGTAGGAGTCATGCCATACTCCTTGGAGAAGCATTTGGAGAAATAACTGCTGTTGGAAAAACCAACGGTATACATCACCTCGGAAACACTGAACTTGCCCTGGCTCAGGAGCTCGGCTGCACGCTTCATACGCATCTCACGGATATACTCTACAGGCGTACGCCCCGTTATCGCCTTCGTCTTGCGATACAGCTGCTTGCCACCTATACCTATCACATCCTGCAACATCGAAACGTTGAAGTCGGAATCAATCATGTGCTTCTCTATCGCCTCATTGATCTCTTCGAGCAGACGCTTGTCTGCCGCATCCAACTCGCTGACATTTACTTCCTTCTTTTCCTCTTCAGAAGATTCAGAGCGTGCAGAAACTGGTTCTGAGGTTGATGCCTCAGGCTCAGATAAGGCCGAAGCGGATAACCCTGTGGCAACAGTTGATGGCTTCTCTGGTATCTTCACGTTCAGGTAGCGGACCATCAGAGCTGTCACCTCATCAAATGAATGATGAGCCACAGCTGCCTTCAAATCTTCCGTCAGACGATTGAAGAAGTCCATACGCATCTGTACCTGCTCCAACACCTCAGTCTTCTGCTTCTGGGCATCAGCCAGTTCCTTGCGCAGAAAATACCAGCTTACCAGCCATGCCACAAACACGATGAGTGCCGTGATATAGAAGAGCTTGCACCACAAGGAGAGATACCAAGGCGGCAGGACGGAGATGTCGAGCGAATAAACCTCGGCAGCTACCTTGCCTTCACCATCCACGGCATGAACCGTAAGATGATAATCGCCATACGACAAACCATTATAGGTGATATCGATATTGCCGGAGTTCAGATAATGCCAGTCGTGGTCGCTGCCTTCGAGTTTGTAAGCATAAACGGCTGAAGGATGATCAGCAAAAGGAAGGTCGGTGAGCTGCAGGGTGAAGTTGTTCTCATCACTCTTCAGTTTCAGGATTTCTCCACGCTCCTCACGAGCCTGTCCGTTTACGATGATTCCAGCCAGCATCAAGCGGGTAAACTGCTTAGGCTTCTGTGCTACATCGGAACTGATTGCCACATAGCCGTCATTGCCGCCCATCATTACCTCATGAGTCTGTCTGCTGTAACAGATGTTGAGCGGCACAACAGAAGGAATCATGAAGCGCTGGCTCTCGCCCTCAGGATTGATTACGCAGCATTCATTGCCCGATACCACCCATATCTTGCCTTCCACATCACACATGGTACTTACCTTGCCACCAATCTGCCATGTCTTGGAAGAAAAACTGTTACCCAGCACAGAACCGGCTGCATAATAACAGGTTACCGAACTGTTATCACCCATCCAGATATTGCCCTTGCTGTCTGCCATCAGATAGTTGACGACATCTGAGTTAGCCACCTGTACCACCTTCATATCGTTCGGATTGATGCAGTTGAGACGGGTATAGGTAGAAACCCAAATCCTACCCTTTCCATCCATCACCATCTGACCTACATGCAGACCAGAGAGCGCATTCTTTCCCTTGTCCGAGTAATGCCAGTCGGCTATGGTCTTGCCACTCAGAAGAGCCGCCTTATCCATCACGAAGACACCACCCTGATAAGAACCCATCCATATTCTGCCCTTCTTGTCCTGGAGAACATCATAAGCCCAGGCGGTAGAATACTTACCGCTCTTATCGTAGACGATGAAGTTGCGCATCTGACGGGAACTGCGGTCATAGAAGTTGATGCCATGGTCGGTACAGATCCATACATCGCCGTCATGGTCTTCATAAATCTTGCGTACACGGTTATGACTCAGCGGGAAGGCAGAGCTGTTCTGCTTGTACCATGCCACATTCTTATAACCTTCAGCATTCCGGGTGAAATGAATCAGACCGTTGGTACCGCCCATCCACCATTCGCCGTTACGGGTCTGGAGCATGGCATGCAGACAGTTGCCCTCACCCGACATCATAATCTTATCGAGCGATACATAGCGGTAATAGGTTTGGGTAGTGAGACGGGAGAGTCCATTGTCAGTACCCACCCATACATTCTGCCATTTATCTACAAAGCAAGCCCAGACGATGTTGTTAGGAATAGAAGCATCATCACGGGAATCGTGGATATAATGGGTGATGGCATTGGAGAGTGCCATCTGATAGAGTCCGTTATCTGTTCCGATATAGAGATTGCCGGCTGCATCTGTAGAAAGACATTTGATAGAATTGCCGTTGAGAGCTGGAATCTGTGAGAAGTTCCTGAGCTGCAGGTCGGCACAATAGAGAGCCCCCTCGGTACCAATCCAGTAGCATCGGCGCTTGGCATCATAGGCGAGCGCATTGACCAGCGGCTGTTCTCCGGCACGGAGCGGAATCAGTCTGCTGCCGAGATGCAGACCAGCAAGCGAACCTACGAGCAAGCCTCGCGGAGTAGAGAGCAAGGCATAGACATCGCCACCGAAGTCTGTCTTGCCACCCTTGATATCGAGCACACGGAGTTCCTTCAACTGCCTGCGTTTCGTCTCATCTGCAAAAGCCTTCATGGCTGGTGTTTCGGCATATTGATAAGATTGCGTATCGAATTTCAGGATGCCGTTGCCGGTAGCCAGATAGAGCATTCTGCCCTCGAAACCGAGCGCATTGACACGCGTATTGCTGAATGTATGTTCCTGAAAATGGCGGTAGCCATGATAACCATCATAGCTGTAAAGGCCGTTGTCGGTTCCGAGCCATATCATTCCATCACTGTCCTGGGTAATGGCACAAACTGCCTGAGCACCTTCAAGGGAGGTGTTGACGAAACGCTGCGCATGGATGGCAAGCGAAATAAAGAGCATAGCAATTGCCATGCTGATGCGGTATATAGGTTTTATTGACTTCTTCATGTGTGCAAATTTACACAATATTCATGATAACGCCAAAAAATATCGGAGGAAATTCATAAAAAAAAGAATCCCCTGGGAAAAATAGCCGCTGCTATTCCCAGAGGATCCGATATAAACTATATACTTTATAACCAACCGAAATCGGTCTTTGTTATCTTATATTGCCTGGAGCGTAATCGACTTTTCGATATTTCGCTTGCTGTCTTTTACCTTCAGGATGATGTCGCCCTTCTGCTTGCTGCTCTGTACGATGACTACGAGTTTGCCGGAGAAGAGTTTCATCTGTGGCTGGGTGAACGGTTCGAGCGATGTGGCATCGCCGTTGCAGGCAGCCTTGAAAGTGCCGGCACCACTCACCTCGAAGGTCAGTTCGTCATCGGCAAGCGGACATTCATTTCCGTCCTTATCCAGAAGACTCACGGTGATGAAGGCAAGGTCGTTGCCATCGGCATTCAGAAGCACATTGTGCTCATCGGTACAGCCTTCTACCATGCAGGCAATAGGTTCATGATCAGGTGTTTCTACACTGAACTTCATCTGTGCAGGCTCGCCGGCAGTACGCTTCACGTCCTCGCCCACCTTTTCGCCATACTGATTGTAGGTAACCACGCGAATCTCACCCGGTTCATACTTCACATTGTTCCAGCGCAGGCGATAGCGGTCCAGACGGCTTGACTTGTCCTTGCGAACCCTGCCCTGACTCTTGCCATTGACGAAGAGTTCGCCTTCCACACCATCGGTGTAGCAGTATACAGGGGTAACCTGTCCCTCTCTACCCTTCCAGTTCCAGTGAGGAAGAAGATGGGTGGTATGCTGCTGCTCGTTCCAGCGGGCACGATACATATAGTAGCGGTCCTTTGGAAGTCCGGCAAGGTCACAGATGCCGAAGTAACTGCTGCGGCTTGGCCAGTAGGTATCGTATGGAGTAGGCTCGCCCAGATAGTCGTAACCGGTCCATACAAACTCACCGATTACCCAACTGTAGTCATCCTGCATCTTCCAGTCATCATCAGGAAGATTGCTCCAGGAACAATACTCCGTATCATAGCTGGAGCACTGACCATCAGGATAGGTAGCCTTATCACTTACCACTACCGGGAACTTGTATACGCCACGGGAGCTGACCGTAGAGGCGGTTTCAGAACCGAGGAGGAAGCCCTGAGGCAACTGCTCAATATTCTTATAATATTTATGTACGCGATAGTTGAAGCCCGGTACATCCATTACCTGGGCAAAGCCGCTCTTCAAGGCATCTTCTGCCCTATCCATGCCCTGGGTAACAGGACGGGATGGGTCATACAGATGACAGAGGTCCTGCAGACGCTTGGCAATCTGCACACCCTCCTGACTCCACTGTTCAGGAATCTCGTTACCGATGCTCCACATCACGATGCTAGGATGATTGCGGTGGTGCTTTACCAGATTGGTGATATCCTTATCGCTCCACTCCTTGAAGAACTTGGCGTAGCCGTTCTTGCACTTAGGATAAATCCACATATCGAAACTCTCTGCCATGACCATCATACCGAGAGAATCGCAGATTTCCATCTGCATGGTAGAAGGCATGTTGTGGGCGGTACGGATGGCGTCGCAACCCATCTGCTTCATCATCTTGATCTGGCGGATGAGAGCTGCCTTGTTCTCTGCAGCGCCCAATGGACCGAGGTCGTGGTGCAGGCAAACGCCCTTCAGTTTGCGGGTAACGCCATTGAGTTGGAAACCATAATCCTTTGATACGGCGATGGTGCGGATACCGGTCTTCAGGGTCTGAACATCAGCCACCTTCTTTCCTTCATATCGGGTTAACTTCACCTGATAGAGATAAGGAGATTCCGGAGACCAGAGCTGAGGGTTCGCTACCTTCAGAGTAGTCTTGATTTCAGGATTGGCACCTGTGACGATCTGCTCGGCAACCTTCTTGCCAGCCTCATCCAACAGGGCTATGACGGTCTTGCCCGACTTACCAGTTTTTCCTTCCAGTAGGGCGTTTACTTCTACTTCAGCCTCCTGCTTATCAGCCTTCAGGGTACGGACGAAGGTATCCCAGGTAGAGAAGTTCTCGTTGCCGTAAAGTTCCACGGAAACCGGACGGTAGAGACCGCCACCAGGATACCATCGACTACTCTCTTCTACATTATTAAGATGTACCTCGATGAGATTCTTCTTTCCGCCAAACTGCACGTAAGGAGTAATGTCGATGCGGAAGGCATTGTAGCCGTAAGCCCATCTGCCAGCCTCCTTGCCATTCACCTTAACGATAGGCTGACTCATCGCACCATCAAAAACGAGGACGGCACGCTTGTAGCCCTTCGGCAACTGAAGATTCATCTTATACATACCCTCTCCAATCCAAGGGAGAGCTCCAGAGCGTCCCGACTTCTCGGTCTTCTCCTTTTCGCCATTCTGCTCGATAGCCACCATCTGCAGGTCCCATTTCTTATCAAAAGGTCCCGAGATAGCCCAATCGTGCGGAACAGCTACCTGCTGCCACGCCTTGCCATCACGGGAGAAGTCCCACGATGACAAAGTGATGACTTTTCTGCTCTGCGCCTGACACAGCGTAGTGAGTGCCAGGGCAAGAGTAATGAAAGTAATGCTTCTCTTGATCATATTGCTATTTAATTTTCTTATTTATATGCATCGAATACGGCAGTTGGTTTGCCGCTGTTGTCGAACGCTCCCTTGGTATATGCAGACCAACCCAGAGTGGTATAGTTGGCTGGCTTCCAGTTGTTGTGAACTTCTGGTTCCCAATAGAAGATACCCTCGCAGGTAGAGATTGCCTTGCAGCCATCCACCATCTTCTTCATCATTGGCGCAGCCTGGTCAGAGCCCCACCACATACCGATTTCAGAGATGATGACATGGCAGTTGTACTGATCAGATAAAGTCTTAATATTATTCAGACAATTGGTGGTTAAATCCTGCCAATTGTTATCTTCTGGATAAAGTGACATACCGATGACATCCCATTTTCCACCCTTCTTCTTCAATTCACCAAAGAGCCAGGTATAACGGCCGAGGTCATGACCCTCATCCACGTGCACGATGACTTTAGCTTGTGGATAAACCGCCTTAACAGCATCATAACCGGCGTTGATATAAGCTGCAAAATTGGCTGCATTCTTAGATACCTGACCGGTTACAGCCTCATCGCTGTTGAAGAGCATTCCGTCGCGGGTTTCATTGCCCACCTGCACCCACTCTACGTTGGTTACACCTCTATCCTTCAAGGCTGTCAACACATCCTTGGTATGATCAGCCACAGCCTGTTTCATCTGTTCGGCAGTATAGCCCTGCCATGCAGCAGGAACTTTCTGGTTACCCGGGTCAGCCCAGGTATCAGAATAGTGGAAGTCAATCATCAGACGGAAGCCGAGCTGCTGAGCTCGCCAAGCCTTGACGATGACATCATTCTTGCCACACCAGCCACCTTCCGGATTTACCCAGACACGCAGACGGATAGAATTGGTTCCCTCTTCGCGGAGGAGCTTCATGCATTCTGTAGCCTTGCCATTCTGATTATAGAATTTCACACCATTCTTCTCCATCTCTGTGAGCCAACTTACATCGGCACCCTTGGCGAAGCCACTCATATCGTATGTCTTCTCCTTTTCGGGAGTGGTATTATCATCATTGCTGCAACTCGTGCCCGTAATCGAAAACAAGAGTGCTGAAGCCAGCAATATGGCTTTTCCTAAAATATTCTTCATTATTTTACTCTTAGGTTGCGTTTTACGTTTAAAATTGTTTTCGGTTGCAAAAGTAGAGAAAAAAGAAGAAAACAGCAGATAGATTTAAGACAAAAATAAAGAAAAAACGGACAAAAGCAAATCTTTATCTAGCTTTTGTCCGTTTTGTCATTAAAGAGGCAGGAATCTTTAAATCAGTTCTATACCTTTACTCTGTTATAGGTACAAGTTTAATACCGAAGAGGTTGCATGTATCCTGCTTTGTAATAGTATGAGAACCTGCATCCAATGTTACAGTCATTGTCTTAGCTGTTGAATCAATAACTGCATTTACTTCAGCAGGCTTCTTTCCATCAATTTTGGCGTTCGTCTTGGTATCTGTTGAACTGAAATAAAGGGTCATTGTGACTTTCTTATCAACAGTTACTGAGATATTAGTTGCAGACTCCATCTTTACACAAGTAGAATATGAAGTGCCGTCAATAGTAGCAGTTCCCTTATTTGTAGTATAGTTGCCTGAAACTGTTACTATGCTACTTGAAGGCTTAGAACCTGTGAATGTTACCAAAACAGTACCCTCGATAGGAGTTACAGTACTGCCACCTTCTGTACCACCAGTAGAGCCACCAGTGCTACCACCTTCGCCAGAACCACCAGTGCTGCCACCTTCTGTAGAACCACCTTCGCCAGTTGCATTGCTCTCACCGAATACCTTAACAACACCAGAAGTATAAGCGTCAAGAATGCTTGCCAAAGCAGGCCATGGCTGCTGATGACCATTTGTTACGACTGTCTCATCAGGAATAACGAAATCAATATCGCCATGATTCAAACGACCTGCGCCATAGAATTCTTCTACAATAGCAGGAACATCTTCTGCCTTATCTGCAGCGTATGCATACATGAGGCTTGAGTTGGTATCGAAATTGTTGTAAGAAGTACCACCTACCAAAGTCTTTACGCTTGAAGGAACCTGCTCACTTGGGGCAGAAACCTCGTAAGCATCAAAACTTGTATTATTGTTTGCGTATGTGATATAGCTGAAGTTATCAGGCTTGTTGGCAAATACATTGCCGTACGCTTTAATCAGACCACCATCCTCACCAGAGAAAGTACCATCACCCATAGCATCAGTTCCTTGCTTAGAGCTCATGATAGGACGCTTAACACCATCAAAGTAATTAGACTCCATGAATACACTTGAACCCTTTGTTGCACCAATACCATAAACATCATTATGCTGATAGTAGTTGTTGTACATGTGAACACTCATGGTACGAACGCGAGCCATACGAGAGTCTGAATGGTCGAACCAGTTGTGATGATAAGTAATCCAGTTTTCACCAGTCTCACTCTTCATACCACACATAGAAGCCTTACCATTATCCCAGAAGCGGTTGTAAGCTACAGTAACATACTTAGAATCGCCCTTGATGTCTACAGTACCGTCACCCTTAGCCTGGTCGGCAGCACCACCCTTCTTACCATAGAAGAGATCCATATTGTGAATCCATACATGAGAGTTTTTGGTGTCAAGAGACATAGCATCATCCAGGCAACGCATGATAGCAAAGTTACGGAACTCTACACTCACTGCCTCTCTAAGCAAGAAGCCGAAGCCATATACGGTAGCATCATCACCGACACCTTCGAATGTCATATTCATAGTAGCTCCCTTAACCTGCAAACCTTCTGCAGAACTTGAAATGTGATCCAAATCAGAAAGACTAACCTTACCAATGATACGGAATGCGATAGGAGTTTTATCCTTACCTTTAGAATAAGCATCAATAATAGACTGAAGACCAGTAATAGTCTCTGACTTACCTGTATTGACGGTTGTAGAAACTGTCTTAGCGGTCTTGGCTGTAATATACAGAACCTTAGCACCAGCCTTCAAAGTACCATCATTATTATAAGCACCTACACCATCATACTTGAAATGAGCAAAGCCCTCACGGTTGAAACTCTTTACTACCAAGTTAGAAGCTGTATTGGCACCAGTAATCTCTGTACCTTCAGCATTGACAGGAACAACCTTTACAGAATAAGTACCAGCCTTCAAACCGAGAACATCGGCACGATAGTAAGAAGCATACTGACGAATCAACTGAGCATCAATCTTCTTGTCATCTACATATACATTATAAGAAGAAGCGCCCTCAAATGGAGCCCACTTCAGGTAGGCAGACTCCTGCCAGCCCTTAGCCTCAGTAATCTGAATAACACCTGCAGGATTATCAATATCACCACTCTCACCCTGGTCAGCCTTCTTGGCAAAACTGATGGCTTGAACAGAAGCATCATACTCATCATTCTCTGCACCAGACTTAGGAGTAATAATAGTCTTGTCACCTTCGAACTTAACACTTGTCAAGTCGGCTGTATTGTAATACTTCACATCGCCAGCATTGGTGGTAACATACATCTGATTGACCTTGCTGTTACGAGCCACGGCATGGGTAATCTTAAATGTCCCTGTCTGAGCCACAGCTGCACTCAAACTCATCAGGAGGAGTGCCAAAGTAAATACCATTTTCTTCATTTTGCGTTCCTCCTTTTTTACTTGATAATTACTTTCTTACCATTAATAATATAAACACCCTTAGACAACCCCTGGAGGGAAGAACCTACACACTGGGCCTGAAGGTTATAAACCTTACCTTGCAATGCCTGCTTAATGCCTTCTACCTGACTGATGCCGGTAGTTTGATAAGTGAAAGAAAGGGTTACGAGCGACATGTCTGCCTGATCAGATGTATTATCTGAATACTGAAGAACGACATTGTCGCCATCAAAGGTAATCTCTGTGACAGTCTTGTCTATGACTTGACCATCAATCTTAACCGTCTGTTTGCTGCCGGCAAATACTGCCGTAGACAACATTCCAGCCAACAATAATAAATAAGCTTTTTTCATTTTAATGAATGTTTGTTAGATTAATTTTTTGGTTTGTTGTTGATTTTTACAATGCAAAAGTAGTGAAAAAATATCTATTATAAAACATCCTGGCTCATTTTTCATACGCAAACGTTTTCATAAGTGTAAAATGAAGTATTATAAAAAAGGGCATAAAAAAAGACTGAATCCTGTTACGAAGATTCAGTCTCATAAAGAAGTGGTACCACCAGGAATCGAACCGGGGACACAAGGATTTTCAGTCCTTTGCTCTACCAACTGAGCTATGGCACCAACTTTCACAAATCGCGATTTATCATTTGCGGGTGCAAAGGTAATACTTTTTTCTGGTTCCTGCAAATTTTTCGGGAAATTTCTTTCAAAAAAAGATAAAAAAGTCTATTTTTGTTGGTATTATCCATTATTTAATGTACCTTTGCAGCAGAAATCGGGATTTAGCGCAGTTGGTAGCGCACGTCGTTCGGGACGATGAGGTCGCTGGTTCGAGTCCAGTAATCCCGACCAAAAGCCGTCTAATGTGCCTATACACAGGGGATTTGCCTTGGTCGTGGCCAAAATGGTCGGCGAAATTTCGATATCACAAGAACTTAAAAATCCGTAAGCCTATGAAGTTTATAAAGGATTTTTTTTATATCAATTACCATGAACGGCGAGCATTACTCGTAATCCTGACCCTGCTCGTTGTCAGTACCACAATGATTTTCATTGTAGGTTCTAAAGAAACCATGCCCTCAGAAAAACAACAAGCCCATAACGATAGTATCATCAGACATGCCACGCGGCAACAGCCAGGCTATTATGACGAAGGACTTCAGTCGAGCGAAGTATTCGCCTTTGACCCCAATACGGCAAGCCAATCTGATTTCCAACGGCTGGGACTGGAATCATGGCAAGCCAGAAACATCATCAAATATCGAAATAAAGGAGGTATCTTCAGGACACCTAGAGACTTTGCACGGGTTTACGGACTAACCAAGAAGCAATTCGAAAAACTGCTGCCCTTTATCAGAATTGGTAAAGACTACCAGCCGGCTGCCAACTTTTACCCAAGAGAAAGATACAACTACGGCTATCAAGAGACAGCTATAAGAACTAGAGATGAAAGGAAGAAAGACACTACCCAATACAGTTATCCACGAAAGCTGAAAGAAGGTCAGTATATCAACATCAATTCTGCTGATACGACCGAACTGCAGAAAATTCCCGGCATAGGCTCTTACTATGCCAGAAGCATCATCCGATACAGAGAGCGGTTAGGCGGTTTCGTTTCCATGAGCCAGATACAAGAAGTGGAAGGCGTGCCCGAGACAGCCCTCCACTATATGAATATTGATGCAAAACATATCCGGAAAATGAATGTCAACCAGCTCAGTTTAGCCGAACTGCGCAAACATCCTTATCTGGACTTTTACCAGGCAAAGGAAATCGTAAACTACCGCAGAACCCATGGTCCGCTGAAAAGTGCTGAAGAGCTGCGTCTTCTCAAAGACTTTCCACCTGCCGAAATAGAAAGAATCAAGCCGTATCTTGCCTACTAGGGGCAAGATAGCCTGTCTGCAAGTTTGCCGGTTTTGCTAAATGACACCAAACTGGTGCAGGAAGATAAGGAAAATACAGATTGGACAGATAAAACGGATGGTGAACAGGAAAACAGGGAAGAGAGTTCCCTTCAGGGTTCCCCAGTTGGTAAACTCATCACGCACAATCTTCTTAGGCACATACCATCCCAGGAACAGACAGGTGATGAATGAACTCAACGGCATGAGCAGCTGGGCTGTAAAGTTGTCACAATTGCTCAAGAAATCCTTGCCGAAGAAACCCAAATCAGGTACGGCACCCTGAGAGAGCGAACAGAATACGGCTATGATGCAGCAAACGATGGTCTCGAACCAGGCTCCCTTGGCACGGCTTATCTTACCCTCCTCATAAATAAAGGCGGTACCTATCTCGTGCATCGAGATGGTAGAAGTCAGGGCTGCCAATACCAGCAAAGCATAGAACAACACAGAAATCACATAACCGACAACCGGCATGTTACCGAAAGCCTCCTGGAATACGTTTGGCAAGGTAATGAAGATGAGCGAAGGACCGCTGTCTGGCTGCACACCTACCGAGAAGGCTGCAGGGAATATCATCAAACCTGCCAATACGGCGATTACCGTATCAATGGTCACAATCTGAGTAGCAGACTTCAAGAGATTGGTCTGTCTGTTGAAGTAAGAGGCATAAGTACACAGACATGCTGTACCCATACTCAAAGAGAAGAACGCCTGTCCCAGCGCTTCGAGCAACACATTCTCATCGACCTTAGAGAAATCCGGCTTCAGCAGGAACTCCACTCCTTTCATCGCTCCCGGCAGAGAGCAGGAAGCAATCACGATAACTACCAACAGGAAGAAAAGCATCGGCATCAGAATCTTGGATGCTTTCTCTATACCATTGCGCACACCGCGCACTACCACCATGTGGGTAAGCAAGATAAAACCTACTGCCCATAAGGTAGGACGGATAGGATCAGCTGAAAAGGTCTGGAAATAGGTCTTCACATACTCTGCGTCGCCATGAACACCACCCATGATACTGGCATAGAGATACTGCAGGCACCAGCCAGCCACTACGGCATAGAAACCCAGAATAATCATAGAGGTGATGACACCCATCAAGCCCAAAGCACCCCAAGCCTTATGCTTACCCAAATTAGAATAAGCTCGGGCTGCATTAGACGCGGAATGGCGGCCGATGATGAATTCGCTCATCATGCCAGGCAATCCGAGCAGGATGATACATACCAAATAGATGAGAATGAAGGCGGCGCCACCATTCTGACCTGCCATATAAGGGAAACGCCACACATTACCCAAACCGACTGCCGAGCCGGCTGTGGCAAGAATAACGCCCAACTTACTACCAAAATTTCCTCTTGTTTCCATTATCTAAATCTTTAATGTGTAGTGTTTGTTGTTTTCCGAAGAAACGGCAGATGCTACACCTTATTATATATAGTTATATCTGAGATTATATGATCATCCGATTACAAATACTTTATCCGAAGACACCAAACTGGTTCAGGAATACCAGGAAGATGAGGACAGGACAAACGAACTTAATCAGGAAAAGATAAATACCGAAGAGACGGCCCTTCAAGGTTCCCCAGTTGGTAAACTCATCCTGTACGATCTGCTTAGGTACATACCAGCCCAGGAACAGGCAGGTAAGGAATCCTCCCAGAGGAAGGAATATCTGACCCGTAACGAAGTCGAACCAATCGAACAGCGCCTTTCCGAAGAACGAAAGTTTGTCTGTTGCACCCAAAGAGAGAGAACAGAAGGCTCCGATGATGGCACAGGAAACTGTAACAATGGTAGCACCCTTCTTGCGGTCTATCTTCAACTCCTCGTAGAAGAAAGAAGTATTCACCTCATGAAGTGACATCAGCGAGGTCAGGGCAGCTACCGACAGCAATACGTAGAAAAGCAGCGAGATGATCCAACCCAGTACAGGTAACGATGCAAACGCCTGATTAAAGACATTCGGCAAAGTGATAAAGATGAGCGAAGGACCACTATCCGGTGATACTCCTACAGAGAAGGCTGCAGGGAAAATCATCAGACCAGCCAGTACTGCTACCAGCAAATCGATGATGGAAATCTGCAAAGCACTCTTGAAGAGATTGGTCTGACGGCTGAAGTAAGAGGCATAGGTACAGATACAGCCCATACCGATACTCATAGAATAGAACGACTGACCCAAGGCATTCAGGAACACGTTTCTGTCTACCTTTCCGAAATCAGGCTTCAACAGGAACTCCACGCCCTTACCTGCATCCGGCAACAGACAAGCTGCTACCACAATAATCAAAAGCAGGATGAACAGGAGAGGCATCATCACCTTAGAAGCCTTCTCTATACCGCCGCGCACACCATGAATAATCACGAAATGACAAATCAGGAATATCGCTACCGTCCACATAACCGGACGCACAGGATCAGAAGAAAACTCCTTGAAGTAATTCGCCACAAAGGTAGGGTCACCATGCAGTTCGCCCATGATACTGGCATAGACATACTGCAGACACCAGCCCGAAACCACCGCATAATAGCCCGTAATCAGAAAACCGGTAAGCACCTCAAGATAGCCTACCCACTTCCAAGCCGTACCATTAGAGAGTTTGGTATAGGCACGTGCGGTATTAGAGGCACCATGACGGCCGATGATAAACTCAGAAATCATACATGGAATGCCCAACAGGAGCACACTTCCGATGTATACCAGAATAAAGGCTGCGCCACCTTCCTGACCAGCCATATAAGGGAAGCGCCATACGTTACCCAAACCTACGGCGCCACCTGCTGTAGCAAGAATCAATCCTATCTTGCTACCAAAACTTCCTCTATTTGAATCTGTCATTTCTATCTTTCTATTACTAAATTCTTACTTTTTAATTTTTCTTCGTGCAAAATTATAAAATAATTCTGAAATATATGAATTATTTGAAAGCAAAAACACAAATTTAGTAATATTTATGCAATTTAATCCGTTTTAGGACGCAGAAATGACTTTTTCGATACATTTTCTAACGATATTCAGCCGGCAAGGTATCACGCCACTTCGAGAAAGGATTGCCCAAGAGATGCGAATTGTAGAATCTCTTGTCGCCTGTTACCTCCATGCCGATGAAATCAGGTTTCTCATAGGCTTCGGTCTCGCTTGCCAACTCCACCTCTGCCATGACCAGTCCTTTATTATCGCCATAGAACTCATCCACCTCGAAGGTATGACTGCCACTTTTCACAAGATAGCGACGCTTATCGATGACGCCTCCCTGACAAAGTTGCAGGAGATGCTGCGCTTCGTCCATCGTTATCTCCTTTTCAAACTCATAGCGGGTCATGCCGCCATTTACCGACTTGCCCTTAATGGTAAGGTAAGCCTTCTCATCCCGTGTGCGAACCCGCACCGTAGCCCCCTCGGCAGGAATATATCCCTGCTGGATATGACTAGAAGAAAAGGCGGCGCTTTTATAAGCGTCGCCCTTCTTAACGAGGAATTTTCTTTCTATCTCTAATCCACTCATTGTTTTATACTAATGTTGTTGCATAAATGGCAAAAAGAATACCAAGGACTATCAATCCTATAAATATCCACTTGATTACTTTCTCGCCTTTTGCAGCCTGTTTCTTCTGATAAGCCTCATGTTTGGCTCTTCTTAAGTCTTTATTTCCACTCATAGTCGTATATTTTTTAGATTATTATTGTTGTTCGTCATCATTCGTAGGGAACTCCATCAGGTATGCCTTGATGAAATCATCTATCTTGCCGTCCATCACGCCATCTACATCCGATGTCTGATAGTTGGTTCGGTGGTCTTTCACACGACGGTCGTCGAAGACATAACTTCTAATCTGGCTTCCCCACTCTATCTTCTTCTTACCAGCCTCAATCTTAGCCTTAGCCTCCAGACGCTTCTTCATGGCGCGGTCGTAGAGTTGGCTCTTCAAGAGCAACAATGCCTTGGCACGGTTCTTTGGCTGGTCACGGGTCTCGGTATTCTCGATGAGGATTTCTTCTTCCTCACCTGTATCAGGATCGGTATACCAATAACGCAGACGGACACCTGATTCCACCTTATTCACATTCTGACCACCGGCACCACTCGAACGGAAGGTATCCCAGGAGAGCTTGGCTGGGTCGACATATACCTCGATGGTATCATCTACCAGCGGAGTTACGAAGACACTGGCGAAACTGGTCATTCGCTTGCCCTGGGCATTGAAAGGAGAAACACGCACCAGTCGGTGCACACCGTTCTCGCTCTTCAGATAGCCATAAGCGTACTCACCGCCCTCAATGGTCATGGTGACGCTCTTGATACCAGCCTCATCACCTTCCTGCATATCGGTGATAGTTACCTTATAGCCATGAGCTTCAGCCCAGCGCATATACATACGCATCAGCATCTGTGCCCAGTCCTGGCTCTCGGTACCACCGGCACCGGAATTAATCTTGAGCACACAGTCCATCGGGTCTTCCTTCTGGCGAAGCATGTTCTTCAACTCCAGGTCTTCGATGGCTTTGATCGCCTTGGCATAATCGGCATCCACCTCTTCCTCGGTCACCATTTCATCTTTATAGAAGTCGAAAGCTAGCTGCAGTTCATCGGCATAAAGACGTACGGTCTTATAGCCATCCAGCCATTTTTGGATGCCCTTCACTTTCTTCATCTGCTCCTGTGCATACTTCGGGTCTTCCCAGAAGTCAGGAGCCTGGGTGCGGAGCTGCTCCTCTTCATATTCTACTTTCTTCTGGTCTATATTGAGATAGCGATGCAGAGCGTCAGCTCTGTCCATCACATCCTTCAACTGGTCAGCTGTAATCATTAACTCTTAACTATAAACTTTTAACTTTAAACTATATGATTACTCCTCATACATCTTGTCAATCTCCGCCTTATAGTTCTTGTTGATGATAGGGCGGCGAATCTTCAAGGTATTGGTCAACTCGCCCGACTCCATAGAGAAGTGGTGAGCCAGGAGGGTAATGCGCTTAATCTGCTCATAATAAGCCAGATGCTGCTGGAGAATCTGAATACGGTCCATCAGCATCTTCTGCACCTTCTCGTTAGCACACAAATCTTCACGGCAGGTGAAGGCGATATGATGCTCACGTGCCCAGTCCTCCACGAGACGGAACTCTGGAACGACGAGGGCTGATACGAACTTGCGCTGGTCGGCTATAACAGCCACCTGATCGATAAACTTATCTACCAGGAGCAATGATTCTACCTGCTGCGGAGCGATATATTTACCATTCGATGTCTTGAACAGGTCCTTGATACGCTCGGTGAGATAAAGCTCGCCATCCTTCATGTAGCCGGCATCACCGGTATGGAAGAATCCATCCTTGTCGAATGCCTTCGCATTGGTGGTATCACGATGATAATATCCCGGAGTGATGGTAGGACCCTTGAGGAGCACCTCATTATCCTCACCTATCTTTACCTGAATGCAGGAGATCGGGCGACCCACAGAACCCAGACTGCGTTTCTTGTCGAGATGATCACAGGATACGGTGGCAAGGCTCTCGGTCAGACCGTAACCCACCACCATATCGATACCGATGGCATGTACAAACTCCTCTACTTCCGGACTTACATAAGCACCCGCTGTAGGGAAGATATTCGGTTTTTCCAAGCCCAACTGCTTGCGAACCATGCTCAAAACGGTCTTGTTGATAATTCTATATTCCAACTCCAGAGCCAAAGGAGGACGCTTGCAGTTGGCAATATACTCGATATTACGTTTCTTACCTACCGACAAGGCATGGTAGAAGAGTTTCTTCTGGATAGGACCGGCATCATCCATCTTTGCCTTTACGGCGATATACACCTTCTCCCAGAAACGTGGCACACTACACATACAGGTAGGATGCACCTCTCTCATACTCTCCTGAATTTCATGAGGATAAGTATTGATGATGAGTTCGGCACCTTCGCTCAAGCAGAGGTAAGACCAGGCACGTTCAAAGATATGGGTAAATGGAAGGAAGTCGATGACACGGTCCTTGTCGGTAACAGGCACGCATTCGTCGTTTGCCTTCAAAGCAGCATAATACTGGCTATAAGTCAGCATCACGCCCTTACTGTCGCCCGTTGTTCCACTGGTATAGAGGATATCAGCCAAGTCATCCATACTTGCCTGCTTGTAGAGTTCCTCCACTTCTGTCTGACGAGGAAGATTCTCACCCAACTTCAGAAAGTCCTTGAAATAGAGGGCTGCAGGATCGTGTGTACTGATGCGTACGCTGGAATCGAAGATGATGATACGCTCCAGAGAAGGACAGAGGGCAAAGATACGGTGAGCCTTGTCATACTGCTCCTGTTCGCCTACAAAGAGAAAGCGAATCTGCGCATCATTAATCATATATTGAATCTGCTGCTCGCTGCTGTTGGCATAGAATGGCACAGCAGTAACTCTGATACCGTACGCACCGAAGTCGGTGTACAGATAATGCACACAGTTCTGCGAGAAGACAGCGATTTTGTCAAGAGGTTTAGCCCCAAGATTCAGGAGGGCATTGCTCACTTGTTTCACTCTTAAGGAAAAGAGGTTGAATGAAACCGATTGCCACTGGTCGCTGCCAAACTTTCTGAAAGTTAAAGCAGTTTTCTCTCCCCATTTCTTGGCGAGATCATGTACCAGTACCGAAAGATGACTATTAATCTGCATAAGCTTATATTTATATTCTGATGCAAAGATAATAGAATTTGTTAAGAACACAAAATAAAAAGATATTTTTTCCACTTTATCTGCTCTTTTTTTCGTATCTTTGCCCTCGAAACAATAAAAAGGGAGATTATGATGACACAAGAAGAATATGTAAGCGATGCCGTGGATTTGCTGAAAAAGCTCATCGCCACCCCATCTGTAAGCAGAAACGAGAAGGATGCTGCCGACATCATGGAGCAGACCATCCGCAAATATGGTTTCGAACCTCAGCGTGAGGCGAACAACATCTGGATTATCGACCCTCATTACGATGAGAGCCGACCTACCCTGCTGCTCAACGCTCACATCGATACCGTGAAGCCTGTGGCTTCATGGACACGCAACCCGTTTTCACCGGATGTTGAAGAGGGTGTACTTTACGGTTTGGGCAGCAACGATTGCGGCGGCGGACTCTGTTCGCTCCTCCAGATATTCAGAATGCTGACCGCAAAGCCTCAGCAGTATAATCTTATCTATCTGGCATCCGCCGAAGAAGAGGTGTCGGGAAAGGATGGCATTACCCGTGCCCTGCCTTTGCTTCCGCATATCGACCTTGCCATCGTGGGTGAACCTACCGGCATGAACCCGGCTGTTGCCGAAAAGGGACTGATGGTGCTGGATGTGATTGCTCACGGAAAGAGCGGTCATGCTGCCCGAAACGAGGGAGTAAACGCTATCTACGAGGCATTGGATGATATGCGATGGATTCGTGACTATAAGTTTGAGAAGGTAAGCGAATTCCTGGGACCTACCAAGATGACGCTTACCGTAGTGAATGCCGGAACCCAGCACAATGTGATTCCGGATAAGTGTACGATGCTTGTGGATATCCGCACCAACGAGTTTTACGACAACGAGGAGGTTTACGAGTTTATCTGCCAGCACCTGAAGAGCGAGGTGAAGGCCCACAGTTTCCGTCTGAAGTCATCCCGCATCGACCCGGCGCATCCTCTTATCAGGAAATGTGTAGCCATGGGCATGAAGCCATTCGGCAGTCCTACCCTCAGCGACCAGGCTCTGATGCACTTCCCTTCGTTCAAACTGGGTCCTGGCGAATCTTCCCGCTCCCATTCTGCCGATGAATTCATCAAAATAAGCGAGATAGCTGATGCTATCGCCAAATACAAAGAGCTCTTAGATGGCGCTGCCATCTAAGAGCTCTGCTCAATTCATCTATATTATACCCGTTGGCGGAATTAATTTAGCGCATACTTAACCCTGCCAACCGGTCTGTTGTTTACATAATTAATATATTGCAAGACTGTAAATGCGCTGATTTTCCCGATGATTCGGGTAAACAGTCCTAGTGTTTGCTTAGCATAGTTTCGGAAGAGCATGAAGTGATCACAAAGTTGAGAGAAATTTGTCTCGATTCTCTTCCTCGCCTTAGCATAAGGCTTAAATGTTGGTCGCCAATTCTTCATGTTCAAGCGATATGGAACTTCCAACTTGATGCCTACAGAAGAAAACAAGTCTTGCTGTAGTTCCGCACTGAGGTAAGCTCGATCGCCAAGGATGCAACAGTCATGGAATTGAAACTTTACATCTTTAAGAAAATGAATGTCATGAACATTAGCTGGACTCAGGTCATACGAGTGGATAACTCCACTTAACCCACAGACAGCGTGGAGTTTATACCCAAAGTAGTATATCTTCTGAGTAGCGCAATAGCCAAATGCAGGAGAGTTTGTTACGTCTGTTCCTTTCATCTTGCAACGCAAGCCTCTGGACAAGCGACACACCTCTATTGGTTTGGAATCTATGCAGAAATATTCTTCTGCACCATCCATCTTTGACGCTATGCGCTTACGAATCTTCTCACATAGTTCCGCAGTGAACTTTCGCCTGTCATTGAACTGGCGTCGAGAAATCAGATTTGGCATATCTGCCTTATACTCCTTCAGCCTATCGAACAAGTTGTTTTCACTGTCGATGCTAAGATGCTCGGCTGTCAAGCTCAAAGCAACAACTTCGAGGTCTGAAAAACGTGGTACGACTCCTGGGCGAGGAATATTTCCTAGCTCATTAACTAAATTTTTGGAGAAATCCTTGCATATCTCAAGAATTTTTACGAAATTTGCATACAAGTTGTGCATAGCGTGAAATATATAACTTTATAATTGGACACTACAAAGTTACTAAAAATCAACGAGATGCACAACTTTTTTCTCCATAAAAATATACTAATTTTCAGGCGGTTTTTTAATTCCGCCAACAGGTTATATTATATATATATGTTTACCTGCAGAATTACTTCACTACCTGTTCAGTAGAGGCATTCTCGCCATTAATAGGAGTACCGGCAGTACCATCGTTGATAAAGAACTTAGCCTTGAGATATGCCGTAGGAATCTGAACCTTATACCAACCAGTCTTACCATTATGAGAAGCAGATGCATCGAAAGTCATCTTGACTCCTGGCCATGCAGCAGAAGAGGTTGTGCCATTATAGAAGTAGCAATAAACATTCTCCCACTTAGAAGCGTTATCGAAGTAAACATACTCTGGATCAACGATCTCATCTTCATGTACCTTGGTCACAGTAGTGCTGTATGCTCCGTCAACATAGTAGCCGTGGTTGACAAACTCCACGTCAGCAGTTATCTTATTTCCATTACCATCCAAGAAAATGATTTGAGTAGGAGCACTTGTCTCGGTGCCATCATAAGTCCACTTGAAGACATTCTTTCCAGAAACACTCTTACCTACAGGAGGCAACTTTTTATTGATAGCATCATTCCAATCACCAGCATACTTAATTACAGGACTAACCTTGTTATTCCATACATATACGGCTGCTGCCGCATTAGATGTCTCCAAGAAACAGGAGATTTCATCAGCCTTGCCCAATTCAGGAACGTAAGCCTTCACCTTCTTGTAAGTTACCGAACCTGTTTCTGTCTTGCCTTCCTTGTCAGTTGCACCCCAAGTGATAGTGACATTCTTACCATAGGCAACATCAGCACCTACAGTAAACTGCTTGTCAGCAGTAAAATCCTGCTTAGCACCATCATTCACCTGAATCCAGGCAGAAACAGCATTCAAAGGAGTAGCAGTCACAGTGAGCGTCTCATCAGAGAAGGCTGTACCATCAGCTGGATTGAAAACAACCTCAGGAGGCAGCACAATAGAACCAGCATTATAGATGACAGCAATACCTGACTCGCCAACATGACCAGAGATTGTAGAAGCATTGACGGTGAAAGCACCACCGCCTACCATATCCTTATAAGTACCAGGCTTGAGCCACTTGCCGTCGCCAGCACCATTGGCTACAGTCACGTCACGGTCAGAACCACTTCCCAATACGATAATAGCGCCACTCTTACGAACCTGAGCACAAACGCCATTACCTTTTACATAATAGTTTGGCTCGCCGGCACAAACGTTGTGCATGTAGTTTACCTGAGCTACTTCAGCATCTTTGAAGTGAACGCTTCCCTTATCACCAAATTTGATAGCTCCCTTATCCTTCTGGAAAGGACGAGAGAAATAAAGAGCGGTAGCTCCATTGTTTCCTGCTACAACTGCATAAGCACGGTCGATAACATTCTGGCTTTTATTCTTTGACTCACCACCATCGTTGGCATAAGTATCATGGCTTTCACCCCAATAAACCAACTTTTCTGTCTTTGCATTTCTCTGATTGAAATTGCCAACAGATTCGTTGATAGAACCACCAGCAAAAGAATTGGCAAAACCGTTACCATAACCATTATCGGTAATGCTCATGTAGGTCTGATACTCTGGGAAAAGGACATTATCATCACCACCAGTACTGTCAAGGATCTCACCATAGTTGTACATCTCCTGATCCACCACATTCTTCATAAAAGAATCGCCTTCAGAAGGCAAAGCGATGTGCTTGATAGCATCCCAACGGATACCATCCACGCCACAGGCCTTCAAATCCTGGATGTATTGTTTGATGATGGCTTGCACAGTAGGATTGTTGGTATCGAGGTCCCACATTCCAATCATACCAAATGTAACCTGATGGCGGTCATTCCAGTTACCCACACCAAATCGTTCATGATAAAGACTCTCGTCCTTCAAGCGTGCAGCCACGTTAGGATGGTCGGTATGGTTGGCAACAACATCCACAATTACCTTGACCCCATACTCATGAGCCTTAGCACAGAGAGCCTTCAGGTCAGCTTCAGTACCAAGACCATTACCTATCTTAAAGTCGTATGGACGATAAACATCATACCAGACGGATCCTTTACCTGCTCTTTCGTGAACAGGAGAAGTCTGAACGGCAGTAAAGCCTGCCTTGGCGATATTAGGAATTTCTTCCTGGATATCTGCCAACGTCCAGTCGAAACAATGAAGGATGACACCATCCTGAATATTGTCTTTAAGACCATATTTGTTGTCTGCGAAGATGTTGGATGCCATGGTGAAGAGCATCACCAACATCAGAAGACCATAATTGATTGTCTTTTTCATATTCTGCTATTATTTTCTGATGATTACTTTTTTACCATTGTGAATATAGAGTCCTGGCTGAGCAGGCTTGCTGATACGGACACCTGTGATAGAATACCAGGCATCATCGGTTGTCTTCTTCACAGCTGTGATGGTAGTATTCTCTATGGCTGTAACAACCTTACCGTCTACATAAACCGTTTCTCCCTGAAGAGCTGAACCTGCTTCGCCATTATTGATGACGAAACAACCTGTAAGGAAAGCAGCAGGAACCTCCAAAGAATAATAGCCTTTCTTGCCGTTATACTCAGTCTCTTCGTCGAGCTGCATCTTCACGCCAGGCCATTCTACAGAAGCCTCAGTTCCGTTATAAATATAGCAATATACATTCTTCAGGTTCTCTATTGTATTATCAAAGAACACCTTTACCTTGCCTGCAGGAGCAGTCTCAATGGTCTTGGTGAAATTACCTTCTACATAATATCCATGATTCTTGAATTCCAGGTTAGCGTCTACAAGTTTCTGCCCACCATCATGAGTAAAGATAACACCAGTAGGAATTTCAGTACCAACTGTATATGTCCATTTAAAGACATTCTTGCCATCTTTAGTTCCCACCAAAGTCATGGCATCTCCAGGCCACTTAGCAGTAGTAAACTGACTCACCTTGTCATTCCATGCCCAAATCTTGGCATTGTCATAACTTGTTTCCAAAAACACGGAGATTTCATTTTCCGTTACCACTGGTGTATAGTCTGCCGCAAGTGCTGAAACTGGAGCCATGAAGGTCATGCTCAGCAGCAATACCAGTGTACAAATCAACGTATAAAATTTCTGCATAAACAAAATGTATTAAGTTTGAATTATAAGATTTCGTCGGCAAAAATAAGAATACTTTTTGAAAAGCAGATGAAGAAAAGTTAAATAAATAGCATAAAAAAAAGACAATCGTTTGCACAATTTGCAAGCGATTGTCTTCTATTTTCTGACTTAGCAACTGAACTTTCGCATATGGCTTAAGTACGGGCTGAAGGCCCAAAAGCTCCAGAAGCAGCACGCCCTGGGCTAGGAGTTTCTGCCCTTTCAGGGCGTGTGGGGCAAAACAGGGCGTGTGGGGCAAAAACTTACGAAACTTGAATCATTTACAGCAACCAGGCAGTAAAAATACTACCGTCTGCAATTATTCATACATTATCGGCTCAGCCAAGCCTCCGGATTGAGCTTGGCAGTCTCCTTGCGAAGCTGGAACTGGAGGATGTTTTCAGAGCCAACACTACCCAAAGCCTGACGGGTACTTACCTTCTGACCCTTATGAACGCTGACCGATTTCAGATTACAGTAAACAGAGATGTAGGCACCATGACGGACCAGCACGTTCCACATGCCACCATAACCGAAAACGGCACTCACCTCACCATCGTAGATGCTGCGAGCCACACAACCCGGCTTGCCCTGGATATTGATACCCTTATTGTCGAGCGTTACGCCCTTCAAACCTTCTACATTATACTGACCGAAATGACTCACCACACGGTAACTGCCGCTGATAGGCATCGGCAATCTACCACGGTTAGCCTCGAATCCACCGCTCAGCATGCGGTCTACCGAACTCAAGGTAGAAGCCTCCTGTGCCTCCTTCTTGGCAGCGGCAATCTCACGGGTACTGCGTTCCGCATCCATCTTCGCCTTCAACTCGGCAGCCTGTCTTTCAGCCTCCGCCTTTCTTGCAGCCTGTTCGGCAGCAGCCTCACGGGCAGCCTGCTCTGCGGCAGCACGCTTGGCAGCCTCGGCAGCAGCACGCGCCCTAGCCTGCGCTTTTGCCTTCGCCTTTGCTTCTGCCTGGGCAGCAGCCTCCTCCTGAGCCTTTCTTGCAGCCTCGGCAGCCAGTCTTGCTTCTTCGGCAGCCTTTCTGCGGGCAGCTTCGGCAGCAGCCTCACGCGCCTTGGCTTCGGCTATACGACGGGCATTCTCTCTGGCAGCAGCCTCGGCAGCAGCTTTCTTGCGAGCCAGTTCCTCGGCACGTTTCTTGGCGGCAGCAGCGGCAGCGGCCTTTCGCTTAGCCTCGGCAGCAGCACGGGCTCTTGCCTTGGCTACTTCCTGAGCTATCAAGCGGTCAATCTGAGCGTTGATTGCCGCATCTTTCTGACGCTGGTCGGCAATTACAGCCTGAATGGTCTTCTGCTGTTTCTGCAGTCCCTGCACCATCTCCTGCTGCTGGGTCTGCTTACCTTCCAATGCCGTCTTCTCCTGCTTACCCTTATATAATAAGGTGTTCTTATGTCCCTTTACATGCTGCAACTGCTGGTGCTTCTCGTTCACCTGCTTCTGCTTAGCCTTTACAGCCTCGCCCTGCACCTTCTGATAGGAAGAATACTGGCGGATGAAGGAAAGGCGGCGATACATCTGTGTCAGATTCTTGGCGCTGAAGATGAACATCAGCTTATCCTGAACCGTATGATGACGGCTCATATAGCGCATGGAACGGATATACTTGTTCTTGCGGTCCTGCAACTGTTGCTGAAGCGTTTTCAACTGTGCCTGCAGAATGCCGATATTGCCGTCAATATGATGGATATCCTTCTGGATGCCGTCAATCTTCTTCTGACTCTGGTCTATTTCTCCGTTCAGCGCCATCAGGTCTTCAAGACGTTTCTTCACATCCGCCTTATTTCTCTGCAAAGCCTGCTCCTGCTCTCTGATCTTCTTCCGGATAGAAGCGCGCTGTCCCTGCAAACCTCGGATAGAGGCATTGCTATAGGTTGCCGCCTTGCGTTCTGCTCTGGTTGGCGCAGCTGGTTTGGATGTCTTTCTGGCCGCATGACTTCTGCTGTTCGTCTTTCTGGCAGGAGTAGCAGGCTTCTTTTTCGCAGTTACGGCAGTCTTTCTCACCGGCTTCTTCTGGGCAGAATGCTTCTGCGCAAAAGGTGCGAGCGAGAAGGTGATTGCCATGATGAATAATAAGATTCGCTTCATTTCTTATATTAAAAACTCATATTCTATACTTACAAACTCTCGATGAGCATCTACATACTCAATATCTTGCTGAGCACATCTGTTGGAGAAATCTGCTTGTATTTGCTGGAAATCTCTGTCTGAGTACTCCACTTGCTGTCGGTCTTCACCTGATTCAATTCCAGACTGATCTTAGCCTCCTGCTTTTTCCTGGTAGCAGTAGTGGTCATCGCCAGATTCAGGGAGGCAGGGAACATCTTGACGCCTACACTCTTGAAGTTGCCGTAGTCGACGTGGAGATTGGAGGTGCCGTTCTGCGCACTCTTATAGACAACATCTGCAGCTATGATACGGCCGGTAGTGCGGTTGGCTGTCCAGGAATAGGTCATGTTTCCATTCTTGAAACTTACCGGCACATTGTCTCCTGCCACATCCAGGGTGGCATCAAACTTCTTGAGGTCTGATTCCTTCACAGTTCTTTCGCCCGGCAGGAGCAGCTGGTTCCAGAAGAGAGCCTGCAGAGAATAGAAGGAGATGCCCTGCTTCTTGAGGAAGTCTACCTGGGTATAATCTGCCTTGATATATTCCTTGTGAAGACGGTCGATGATAAGTACATGGTCGGGAGTAAACTCCAGACGGCCCACCTCTGTACCTAAGATAGGAATAAAGAGCTGGATGCGGATGATTTCATCCTTACGCATGCTCAGTTTGCCCGGCACGGTAATGTCCTTATCACCTGCCTGGAGAGTAAACGACATGTTGCCTACAATATTCCTGGTATACACCTGATTGTCTGAAACCTTCTGTACGAAAGCCAACTTCTTGAGCGTCTCACTCTGACGAGAGGCAGAACCCTTGGTGGCATTCTCTTTCTGATGACTGGCTGATGTGGAGCCAGAACCCTGTACATTCTTGCTGGTTCCGCAAGAACCGAGGAGCAGGATGCTGCAGGCTGCGGCAAGCAGCATCATCTTATTCTTCTTCATTGTATATTTCATCTTTCCTGATTTTTCTACTTTCCGTTTATTTCTTCTTACCTTTTCTAACTGACTTCTTCGTAGCGGCAGGTTTCTGCTTTGGCGCATTACGCTTCTTCAGTTCTTCTCCGGTAATATATTGTCTGTTCTTAATCTTCCATGCCAGCACCTCAGTCTGGTTCTCGCCGGTATAGGCTTTCTTCCAGAAATCCACGGATTCATCGGCCATACCATTCATATAATAGATATCTCCGGCATGTTCCAGAACCGTACTGTTATCTGCGGTGGAATCGCGGTTTTTGAGTGCCTGGTCTATATAAGTCTTGGCATCAGCATAGCGTTCTTCCATAAAGAGAATCCAAGCATAGGTATCCAGATAAGTACCGTTGTTCGGCTCTGCCTTGATGGTCTTGTAGCTCATCGCCTCAGCCTTATGCAGGTCAACACCCTTCTCGCTCAGATAGTAGGCATAGTTGTTCAGAGCCATCACGTTGTCGTCTTTCCATTGCAGGCAGGAATCGTAAGCCGCAAAGGCTTCCTGCTCTTCACCTTTCTTATGAAGGATATCGCCGGTTACGGCATAGAGGTCGGATACCAGGTCGGCAGGCGACTGTGCATTCACCTGCGCCAATCCGAGACGGAACTCACGGAGCGCCTCGTCTTCCTTATCTTTCTGATAATACGCCATTCCACCGAAGTAATAGAACACCATTTCTTCGGGATTATACTCCTGAGCCGCCTTACATTGCAGGGAAACCAGGTCATATTTCTTCTCGTTCCAGAGCATCTGTACAAGTTGCATTCTGGCATTCACGTTATCCGGAGCTATGGTAAGCACCTTTTCGAAGGCACGGCAAACAGAGTCGGCAGGCATCTTCTTCAAACTCATATAAGCAGCTCTCATCTCTGCCACTTCGGCTGACGGATGAGCTACGTTGAGTGCCTTGTCGAACAGCGCAATCACCTTGGTAGAATCGCCACCTTCGCTCTCGTTCTTCTGAATGAAAGAGCGGTACATCATCACTTTGGTCTCCAGATCCGATTTCGGACTCATCAATATCTTATCGAGCATTTGCCCGGCAAGCTGCTCCTGATGGGTGGCATTATAATAGTCGTAAAGCGACATCTGGGCATAGGAGTTATCAGGCTCTTCCTTCAGTACATCGGTAAAGCACTTGTAGGCTTCCTTCTGGCGGTTGTGCTGTACGAGCCAGTTGCCCAGCATTGTCTTATACTGCATATCCAGCGGATGCTGGTCTACCAGCGACTTCAGTTCCTGATAGGCAGCCTTCTTGTCGTTCATCAGTTCATAAACTCTCATTTTAGAGAGGGTGAACTGTTCGCTTTCACCTTCTTCCACCTCAAGACGCGAAATGGTTTTGAGTACCGATTTATAATCCTTATTCTGGGAATAAAGCTGAACCAGGATGCGGAGGGCATCGGTATTATCGTGGTTTTTGGCATACAGATCCTCATAGGCATCGATGGCAAGATCGTATTTCTGGCTACCTATATAATATCTGCCCAACTGCTCTGCATAGGTCTGGTTTTCCGGATTCAGTTCTATTGCCTTCTGCATATAGGCAAGTGCCAGGGAATCCTGCTTGAGCTGAGAATAGAAAAGCGACTCATAGAAATAGGTTTCAGCCGCCTTCGGGTCAATCTTCCGGGCATGCTCAAAAAGGTCGAAAGCTGCCGAATAATTGCCGGCAGCCTGCTGGCGCGCTCCCTCCAGGAAGAAATAGTTGTAGCGCTGGCGGTCGTTCGGAGAGAGATGGTCCTCCTGAACCGCCGGCTTCTGAACCGGCTGCACCTTCTTTTTACGGGCAAGCGACGGCATGGCTACCGAACCCAGCAAGACCAGCCCCATTGCCCAACTGATATTTCTAAGATTCATCTTCACGATTCTAATCCTTTCTATTCTATCTTTAATAATCTGTTATTTTACACCCGTATGACCGTATCCGCCGGCTCCACGTTCGGTTTCATCGAGTTCATTAACCTCGATGAAATCGCATTGTTCGTGCTTAGCCAGCACCATCTGGGCTATACGTTCGCCATCGTTGATAACGAAATCCTCTGTAGAGAAATTGATGAGCAGAACCATGATTTCGCCGCGATAATCGGCATCAATGGTTCCCGGCGTATTCAATACGGTAATGCCATGCTTCAAAGCCAGACCGCTGCGAGGACGGATCTGCGCTTCATAACCTGCAGGCAAAGCCATATAAAGACCGGTTGGCACCAGTCGTCGCTCCATAGGATGAAGCACGATTGCCTCATCGATGTTTGCACGCAAATCCATGCCGGCACTCTGAGGTGTGGCAAACGCAGGTAGAGGCTGATGCCCCTTGTTGATAATCTGTACTTTTATCATGACTTCTTCTTTTTTATCTGTGTCTGAGTTTAATAATCTGCAAAAATAAGCAATTTTGATGGAATAAATGAATTTTTGAGGATAAAAACATGTAATTTATCATATTTTATTTTGATTTGTGCTTACTTTAGTGTATTTTTGCGCTACAGAATCAAGTAATACAATAATATGGAATGGAAACAACTGATATCCAACAAGCGTTTCGGACAGGAGCATAAGCATGCCGAGCGCCATGATGATCGCTCTGAATTCAAGCGCGATTACGACCGTCTTATCTTTTCATCGGCATTCCGCCGCCTGCAGAACAAGACGCAGGTTTTCCCTTTGCCGGGCAGCATCTTCGTTCACAACCGCCTCACCCACAGTCTGGAGGTGGCAAGTGTGGGCATGTCGATAGGTAACGACATTTCCCGACGTGTCATCCAGAAGCGGCCTGAACTGAAGGATACGCTCGTCGAAGAGATAGGTACCATCGTAAGTGCAGCCTGTCTGGCACATGATTTGGGCAATCCGCCTTTCGGTCATTCCGGCGAGAAAGCCATCCAGACTTTCTTCTCTGAAGGACCGGGTCAGAAGATAAAATCAATGGTTTCATCGGAGTTTTGGGATGATATTACGCATTTCGAAGGTAACGCAAATGCCTTCAGAATCCTGACCCACCGATTCAAGGGGCGCCGTCAGGGTGGTTTCGTCATGACCTATTCCATGCTTGCTTCCATCGTGAAATACCCGTTTGCAAGCTGTCTTGCCGGCAACCACGGAAAATTCGGTTTCTTTGCTTCAGAAACGGAATCTTATAGGAAAATTGCCGATGAATTGGGCATTTTTTGCAAATCTGCACCGGGTGAGCCTCTCAAATACGCCCGCCATCCACTTGTATATATGGTAGAAGCTGCCGACGATATCTGCTACGAAATCATGGACATCGAAGACTCCCATAAGCTCAAGATTCTTTCCTTTGCCGAGACCGAGCACTTGCTGCTGAGTTTCTTCGATGAAGATATCCAGCAGAAGATACGCCAGCGCATCATCGACGAAGAACTGACTGACGAAAACGAGAAAGTGGTTTACATGAGAGCCAGCGTCATCGGCAAACTGGAGAACGAATGTGTGGCAGCCTTCCTGGCGCACGAGGAGGAAATCCTTGCCGGAACTTTCGAGGGCTGTCTCATCGACCACATTTCCGAGCGCCAGAAAAAGGCATACAAGGAATGTGAGAAGATCTCTTACTCAAAGATTTACCAAAGCAAGCCGGTACTCGACATAGAACTGTCGGGTTATCAAATCATGGCAACTCTGATGGAGGTTTTCATCGAAGCTGCCGTAAACCCATCGCGCTTCTACTCCAAACAGCTCCTGCGCCGGGTAAGTAGCCAGTATGATATAGAGAACGAGAATCTGGAGGAGCGCATCATGGCGGTAATTGATTATATCAGCGGCATGACCGACATCTATGCGCTCGACATCTATCAGAAAATCAACGGAATCAGTCTGCCTATTGTATAAGGGAAAATGTAAGGGATAAAACAGATCTTAAACTAAAAAATAACACGGACAATTTGAATTTGTCCGTGTTATTTTTCTTTTTATTTATTCATCCACCTGCTCATAATAATAAGAATAGTCTATGCCCTTCATGAAGACCTCACGGTCTTCAATTTGATCTGTTAAAGCATTGGAAATAAGCTGTTTGATGCTACTACTATCAACAACACTTTGTGTCATCGCAGCCAAATAATCGTTCTTGTCAATAAGGCTCCAATCCACGCATTTTTTCAGCCTGCGCTTCAATATCAAGTCAAGCCAAATGCGCGTAGCTCTGCCATTTCCCTCACGGAAAGGATGAGCAATGTTCATTTCTACGTATTTGTCGATGATTTCATCCAGCGTACTTTCCGGCATCTGTTCGATTCCAGCAAGTGTTTGTGGAAGATACTGCGCCATGGCAAATTGGAAACCGCCCTTTGCAATGTTCATAGTTCGGATCTGTCCCGCAAAATCGTATAGACCACCAAAGAGGAAAGCATGAATCTGCTGCAAACCTTTGACAGAACCTTCAGTAATGGAATTAATCAGTTCACTCTCAAAAAGAGTGTATGCTTTCTTGCGGCTCTGGCCATCAATGGTATTATCGCTATAGGTAAACCAATCCAGAAAGTCGGCAGCTTTATTGTTAGGAAAGTTCCTGGCTAGCAACATAATACCTTCGTTGTCGAGGACATCGGTCAAACGCAGTTTGCCGTCAGGAGCTTGTAATTTCAACTGGTTAGTAGCACTAACCAGTTCATTATTTTCCTTCTTCAGTTTATTTTTCAGATACTTCCAGTAATTACGGTTCTTGCTATAATCGTCCTGCTCGTTCAATACGCCGATAATATCCAGCACAGAGAACCACCACTTGTTGTATTCCCCGTCCCAAACCGCTCTTACTTCCCGGTCTTTATAAAATCTGATTGATAATTTTCTGTCCATATTGCAATTCATTTTAAAGACACCCCGTATAACGGCATGTTGGTGATATATCTTTACACTTTCTGACACATAAAACCTGCGCAAAGATACACTTTTCGACACATAAAACCAAAATTCCGCTGCCTTTTCAGAGATTCATTAAGACTATTTAACCGAGGCAAGCAGTTTTTACAGAAAACAAAAATCCCATGTTTCTATTGCCAATAAGCAATAAGAACATGGGATTCTGCGGTATAGGTTAGATATTTTTTTCCTTATAAATTACTTTATTGGCTCCGCTCGTAATCTTCAGAGCCTCAGGATGTTCCTTAATAAAACTGTTGATATGGCGAACTCGCTTCTCTTCGAGAATCTCATCGATGGCAATGAGGATACCGGTCTCCTCCACATCACCAAAACCATAGTTGATGGCGGTACCGAAAAGCTTCATCGTAGGACTCAGACTCATGTAGGCATTAACAAGAGGAGGGATATTATAACCCAACTTGCGAACCTCACGGTTCAGGATACGATAGTCTGCCTTGAAGTCATCTTCTGTAAAGATGGCAGCCAAATCACTCTCCGGAGTATCCAATTTCAGCGGTTTCATCGGGATTACGAGGTTCTCCTTGTCATCAAAATGCTTCTTGAGGAAATAGAGAATCATGTCGCGACCACGACGGATGTAAGACGGATACATCGTCATCTTGCCGAAGAAATATTTTACTTCCGGATAGAGAACCGTCAAAGCGCCCAAACCATCCCAGAGATTGTCAAGAGCAAAGATGCTCTTGGTGTTGGTACGCACATTCTGATATTCGAGCGAAACGAAGGAACGGCCCAACTCTACGGTATAAGGCATATACTCCTTGAGGAACTTGTCGGAGAAATGGAACATGTGGCTGGTTGCCAGCTTAGGCTGTCCCTTCTCATCGAGCAGCCAGTCCTTACCCAGGAGATAACGGTAACCGCCGATAATCTCATCGGCTTCAGGATTCCAGACAATCAGCTGCTTGTAACAGTTGTCACCAAAGTCGAACTCATCAAGATCCATAGATTTGCCCGTTCCGCCTCCCGCTTCGCGGAATGCGATTTCACGAAGTCGACCAATCTCTTTCAGCACATTAGGCGAATCTTTTGCCGTAACGATGTAAATCTCGTTATGGCTCTTATTGGTCATTCTCAGTTGTTTGTCGGGTGTAAGCTCGCTCTTCAGGAGCTCACGGTCAATCGGTTGGATGATTTCTTCTTCCATATTACTCTTCTTATATGCTATGATTCTACGATTTCGTTAATATAAAACAATTCTTCCGGGTTTTGCAAACCATTAAAGTTCATAAACCCTGTCTTCAACATACTGCGCCCACTCTGTAGCCGACTTGCTCTTATCAAAAGTCTGCCAAGGAATCGGCTTGCCGATAGAGATGCGGAAATGCTTGCCCACATTTCTGTACATCTCGTCAACTAGGAACAGCATGGCGAGATTGAACGGCAGATACTTGTCGCTAAATCGGGCGATGCGGTAGAAACGCTCAGAGTTGCGCCCTCCGAAATGGATAGGCACCACATCGCGCTGATATTCTACACTCTTAGAGATAAACGTCTTCTTCCAAGGCAGGTCGTGGATGGTTCCATCCTTGCGCTTGCGGCTGTTCAAGCCTGCCGGAAACATCAGCATGTGGTTGTCACTCTTGAAGCCCGCCTCCACCATACGTGGGAAATCGCGGCTCTGGCGACCCGTCTTGTTGATGCCGATACTTACAGGTTTCAAACCCGGCAAGTTGAGCAGAAGATCATTCACCAGATAGCGGAACTTGCCATCATAGTGCTTGCCGATGATGGAACCGAGACATACGCCGTCCTGTCCGCCCAGAGGATGATTGGAAACAAAGGTATAGAGTTTGCCGTCGTTCTTGTCAGGCAGGTTTTCCAAGCCTACGATTTCAACATCCATCTTCAGATAGCGCACACATTCGGTGAGCCATTCAGTACCCGAAAGGCCACGGCTCTCCCACAAGAACCTGTTCACTTCGTCCTCGTGAATAATCTTCTTGAGCCAGGAAACCAGGAAGCGCGGTACGAATTTCACCTTGCTTCCCATCTTGCTCTTAAGAATCTTATCTATGTCTATCGTTTTCTCTATTGATTCACTCATGTTTGCTAAAACTTATATAAGTTAGTGCAAAAGTAACTCAACTTTTTCAAATACGTGCCATTTTTTCCAAAAAAATAGCAAAAAAGCGAAAAATTATTAGTTTTTTTAAACTATCACGACAAATCGAGCCCATTTTGCACGTATTTTTGCAAAAACATCACACTTGATGAGAACAAAAAGGCGATGCCCGAAACTGGAAGGTGAAGTTGACCAAAAACAACTTTTTCATTAAGTTTTATAAATTTTGTGGGAAAATGTAAGGCTATATGGAGATTTTTATGTACCTTTGAACCCAAATTTATACACTAATAAGTACGCACGCAATATTATAACGCGATAAGACAGCAAAAAGATATATGATAAAGACAGCAGAAACATATCACGTACCGGTGCTCCTCAAGGAGAGCGTTGACGGGTTGAACATACAGCCAGGAGGCATCTATGTAGACGTAACCTTCGGTGGTGGCGGACACTCTAAAGAGATTCTGTCGCGCCTGACGGAGGGAGCGCACCTGTACAGCTTCGACCAGGATGCCGATGCAGAACGCAACGTGGTGGCAAACGAGAACTTCACCTTCGTATGCTCCAACTTCAGATTCCTGAAAAACTGGATGCGCTACTACGGGGTAGACGGACTCGACGGACTGTTAGCCGACCTGGGCGTATCGAGCCATCACTTCGATGACGAGACCCGCGGTTTCTCCTTCCGTTTCGACTCCCCACTCGACATGCGCATGAACAAACGTGCGGGGAAGACTGCTGCCGACATCGTAAACGAATATGACGAAGGTGCCCTTGCCGACATCTTCTACCTATACGGTGAGCTGAAGAACTCGCGCCGCATCGCCTCGGCACTCGTCAAGGCAAGAGCCGAGAAGCCCATCCTCACCACCAAAGACTTCATGGCAGCCGTAGAGCCCCTCTTCAAGCGGGAACGCGAGAAGAAAGACATGGCAAAGCTCTTCCAGGCGCTGCGCATAGAAGTGAACCACGAGATGGACGCCCTGAAAGAGATGCTCCGCTCAGCCACGGAACTCCTGAAACCGGGAGGCAGACTCAGCGTCATCACCTATCACTCGCTGGAAGACAGAATCGTAAAGAACATGATGAAAGCGGGCAATGCAGAAGGCAAGATAGAGCAGGACTTCTTCGGAAGAATAGAAACCCCTTTCAAACTCGTGAACAACAAGGTTATCGTTCCCGATGCCGACGAGCAGGAAAGAAACCCTAGGAGCAGAAGCGCCAAACTAAGAATAGCAGAAAAGAAATGATAAACGATAAAGACATAAACATCAGCGAGAAGCCTATAGCCGAAGAAAAGGCACAGGCATCACAGGAACCGCCGAAGCAGGAAACTCCGCAGCAGGAGCCACAGCAGCAGGAGGCTCTACAGGCTTCGCTCAAGGAAGTGATTGCCAAGCAAGCCATTGAGGAAGAGGCTTCAGGATCATCGAGCTTTACGCTGCGAAAGATTCTGGGTGGAGACATTCTTACCGCACAAATCATACGCCGGCAGATATGGCTCGTTATCCTCATCGTGTTTTTTGTCATTATCTACATATCCAACCGATACAATATCCAGAACGATATCATCGAGTTGGACAAACTGCAGAAAGAACTGCAAGACACCAAATATAAAGCGCTGTCTACAAGCAGCCAGATAACAGAGAAGAGTCGTGAAAGTAATGTGCTCGACATGCTGAAAAACAACAAAGACAGCGTGCTGCACATCGCTACCCAACCTCCATACATCATAAACGTACCCGAAGAATGAGCAGCAAATTTGATCACAAGAAAGTAATGCCCCGCTACAGCGCCATTGCCATCATCATGACGATTTTCGCCATAGCCGTAGTGGGTAAAGCGCTCTACATCATGACCGCCAAGCATGATTACTGGATGAAGGTGGCAGAACGGCAGAAAAAGGATTCCGTGACCGTAAAGCCAAACCGAGGCAACATCTTGAGCTGCACAGGACAGCTGATGGCAAGTTCGCTGCCGGAGTTTAAGGTTTTCATGGACTTCAAGGCGCTGAAAGATGCAGAAAACGACTCGCTGTGGGATGCCAAGCAAGACTCCATCTGTCTTTGCCTGCACCAGATATTCCCGAACCTGAGCGAGTCTGATTTCAAGAAGCACCTCACCGAAGGTCGCGCCAAGATGAGCCGCCACTGGCCGGTTTATCCGAAGCGTGTAGACTATAACACCTTCACCGAGATAAAGGACATCCCTGTATTCCGCCTGAAACCCTACCAGAGCGGTTTCCACTGGGAAGAATATAATGCCCGAACCAGAACTTACGGTTCGCTGGCAGGCCGTACCATCGGAGCCATGTATGGCGCCAAGGATACCGCCCGCTTCGGTCTGGAGCTGAGTTACGACTCCATCCTGCGAGGCACCAACGGTATCGTGCATCGCCGCAAGGTGCGCAACAAGTTCCTCGACATTACCGATACCCCTCCTATTGACGGAGCCGATATCGTGACCACCATCGACGTGAGCATGCAAGACCTTGCCGAACGCTCACTCATCGACGAGCTGAAGGAAATCAACGCCAATGTGGGTGTAGCCATCGTGATGGATGTACCTACGGGCGACATCAAGGCCATCGTAAACATGGAGAAATGTTTCGACGGCGAATACAGAGAGATCCACAACCATGCCGTGAGCGACCTTCTGGAGCCAGGTTCGGTGTTCAAGCCAGCCTCTATCCTCGTAGCGCTGGACGACGGAGTGGTAGACACAACCTATCACGTAGAAACCGGTGGCGGTATATGGCCGATGTACGGCAGAGAAATGAAAGACCACAACTGGCGAAAAGGCGGATACGGAATGCTGACCCTCGCACAGACCCTGTGGTACAGTTCGAACATCGGTGTGAGCCGCATCATAGACGACCATTACCGCAACAACCCGGAGAAATTCGTAAAGGGTATCTACCGTACCGGTCTGCACGACGACCTGAAGATTCCGCTGGTGGGAGCAACGCCAGCCAGAATCCGCATGCCGCACAGAAACAAGAACGGACAATATGACAACTGGGCAAAGACCAGTTTGCCATGGATGAGTATCGGATATGAGACCCAGATACCGCCTATCTCTACCCTCACCTTCTACAACACCATCGCCAACAACGGCAAGATGATGCGACCAAGATTCGTGAGCAAGGTAATGAAGAACGGAGAAACCATCATGGAATTTCCTCCTGAAGTGATGCGCCAGCAGATAGCCAAGGAGAAGAGCATCAAGGAACTGCAAACCATCCTGGAACAGGTGGTAAGCGTGGGACTGGGAAAGAAAGCCGGTTCGCCTAACTTCAAAGTGGCAGGAAAGACCGGTACAGCCCAGATTTCAAAAGGTGCCGGTGGATATAAGAGTGGCGGAACCAGCTATCTCATCAGTTTCGCAGGCTACTTCCCTGCCGATGCGCCACGCTACAGCTGTATCGTCTGCATACAGAAATCCGGTTTGCCTGCTTCGGGCGGTACGATGTGCGGTAAGGTGTTCCATGAGATTTCAGAAGGCATCATGGCGCAGAGTCTGAAAGTTGACGTAAAGGACGCCCGCGACTCAGCATCCGTCTTCGTTCCTGACGTAAAGGCAGGCAATATACTTGCTGCCAACTATGTGCTCAGCCACCTCGGCATCAAGACCAATGCCAACTGGAGTGGCAGCTATGCCGACGGCAACCCTATCTGGGGTAAGGCGGAGCGCGTGGGTAACCACAGCATCAAACTCATCAGGGAGAAGCAATACGGCAAGACAATCGTACCCGACGTTACCGGAATGGGAGCCCGAGACGCTATCTACAATATGGAGAGCCGGGGCATCAAGACCCAGATTATAGGTAGAGGAAAGGTAGTAAAGCAGAGTCTGGTGCCGGGAACGGTCATCAAGAAAGGTGCCGTATGCAGCATTGTGCTCGAATAAAACTCAGAAACAGTTATCTGAAACCCTATATATAATAAGGTGTAGATAAAGAAATATATAGAATATAAAACAGAAACAGGATATGAAGTTACAAGAATTACTCAAAAACATCGAGCCGGTTCAGATAATCGGCGATGCTGATGTAGAGGTTACGGGAGTAAACATCGACTCTCGCAAGATTAAGGAAGGTCATCTCTTCGTTGCCATGAAAGGAACGCAGGTTGACGGTCACAAGTTTATTCCAAAGGCATTGGAACTGGGCGCAAAGTCGGTTTTGTGCGAAGACATGCCTGAAGAGAAAGTTGAAGGCGTAACTTACATTCAGGTCGCTTCGACCGAGGATGCTGTCGGCAAGGTAGCAACCCTCTTCTACGGCGACCCTTCAAGAAAGCTCAAACTGGTAGGCGTAACAGGTACCAATGGTAAGACCACCATTGCCACCTTATTATATAATATGTTCCGCAAGTTCGGCCATAAGTGCGGCTTGCTCTCTACCGTCTGCAACTACATTGAGGACGAGGCTATCCCTGCCGACCATACCACCCCAGACCCTATCGAGCTGAACATGCTCCTGGGCAAGATGGTAGAGGCAGGCTGCGAGTATGCCTTCATGGAGTGCTCTTCTCACGCCATCGCACAGAAGCGTATCGGAGGATTGCAGTTTGCCGGAGGCTTGTTCACCAACCTGACCCGCGATCATCTCGATTATCACAAGACATTCGAGAACTACCGTAACGCCAAGAAGGCTTTCTTCGACGGACTGCCTAAGACTGCCTTTGCCATTACCAATGCCGACGACAAGAACGGCATGATCATGGTACAGAACACCAAGGCTACCGTGAAAACCTACTCTACCCGCAGCATGGCAGACTTCAGAGCCAGGATCCTGGAGTGTCACTTCGGCGGCATGTATCTGGAGATTGACGGCAGAGAAGTGGGCGTACAGTTCATCGGTAAGTTCAACGTGAGCAACCTGCTTGCCGTATATGGTGCAGCCATTATGCTCGGCAAGAAGCCAGAGGATGTACTCGTAGTGATGAGTACCCTTCACAGCGTAAGCGGAAGACTGGAACCAATCCAGTCGCCAGAAG
The DNA here is from genome assembly GCF_015074785.1 of Segatella copri. NCBI lineage: Bacteria > Pseudomonadati > Bacteroidota > Bacteroidia > Bacteroidales > Prevotellaceae > Segatella > Segatella copri. The sequence continues at coordinate 3,268,850 of NZ_CP042464.1, read as the reverse complement.
GTTATACCGCCATTGTTGACTATGCCCATACACCAGATGCACTGGAGAACGTATTGAACGCCATCCATGAAGTGCTCGAAGGCAAGGACGGAGAAGTCATCACCGTTTGCGGTGCCGGTGGCAACCGTGACAAGGGCAAGCGTCCATTGATGGCACAGGAGGCTGTAAAGCAGAGCGATAAGGTAATCATCACCAGCGACAACCCACGTTTCGAAGAGCCACAGGACATCATCAACGACATGCTTGCCGGACTCAATGCCCAGCAGATGAAGAAGGTAATCAGCATCGTAGACCGCAAGGAAGCCATCCGCACAGCCTGCATGCTGGCAAAGAAGGGCGACGTGATTCTCGTAGCCGGTAAGGGACACGAAGATTACCAGGAAATCAAGGGCGTAAAGCACCACTTTGACGATAAGGAGGTGATTCGCGACATCTTCGGAATTTCACAGAAGTAAAATCAATCAAGAAAAGAAAGAAAAATGTTATACTATCTCTTTAGATTTCTGGAGCAGTGGGGCATCACAGGTTCTCACATGTGGGGCTACATCTCATTCCGTGCCCTGCTTGCGCTGATTTTATCATTGGTAATCTCTGCCTGGTTCGGCGAGAAATTCATCAAGTATCTCAAAAGCAAGCAAATTACAGAGACACAGCGCGATGCCAGCATCGACCCGTTCGGTGTCAAGAAGATTGGCGTTCCTTCTATGGGTGGTGTCATCATCATCCTGGCTATCCTCGTACCGGTACTGTTACTCGGACGTTTGCGCAACATCTATCTGATCCTGATGATCATCACCACCGTATGGCTCGGCTTTCTCGGTGGAATGGACGACTTCATCAAAATATTCAAGCGCGACAAGGAGGGATTGAAGGGCAAATATAAGATTATAGGACAGATTGGCATCGGCCTGATCGTGGGACTGGTACTCTGGTCTTCACCTGATGTAAAGATGAACGAGAACCTCGCCATCGAGCAACAGGGACAGGAAACGGTGGTAAAGCATCGTACGGAAGCAAGAAAATCGCTGAAGACCACCATCCCATTCGTCAAGGGACACAACCTCGATTATTCCAGCATCACCAGTTTCTGCGGTAAGTACAAGGTAGCAGCAGGCTGGATTCTCTTCGTCATCATGACCATCTTCGTTGTAACAGCCGTATCAAACGGTGCCAACCTCAACGATGGTATGGACGGAATGTGTGCCGGAAACTCCGCCATCATAGGTGTGGCGCTAGGCATACTTGCGTATGTGTCGTCGCACATCGAGTTTGCCGCCTACCTCAATATCATGTATATTCCTGGTTCTGAGGAACTGGTAGTATTCTTCTGTGCCTTCATCGGAGCCCTCATCGGTTTTCTCTGGTACAACGCCTACCCTGCCCAGGTATTCATGGGCGATACGGGTTCGCTGACCATCGGCGGTATCATCGCAGTAGGTGCCATCATCATCCACAAGGAGCTGATGCTGCCTATCCTCTGCGGTATTTTCTTCGTAGAAAGCCTCAGCGTGATGATGCAGGTTTACTATTACAAGATAGGAAAGCGGAGAGGTGTGAAGCAGCGTATCTTCAAGCGCACACCTATCCACGACAACTTCCGCACACAGGACAGTCAGCTGGATCCTGACTGCAAGTATCTGTGGAAGAAGCCTCGCAACTGCTTCCATGAATCAAAGATTACCATCCGTTTCTGGATTGTAACCATCATTCTGGCAGCATTGACCATCATCACATTGAAGATCAGATAAAATACAGGCTCTTATCAGCCCGACAAGTATAGAGAATAAGACAATGAGCAAAATTGTAATTTTAGGAGCTGGCGAAAGTGGCGCAGGTGCAGCCGTGCTGGCAAAGAAAGAGGGATTCGAGGTCTTTGTTTCAGACATGTCAAAGATCAAGGATAACTACAAGAAGTTGATGGATGACCACAACATCGAATGGGAAGAAGGTCACCATACAGAAGAAAAGATTTTAGATGCAGATGAAGTCATCAAGAGTCCGGGTATTCCTAAGGAAGCACCTATGATACAGAAACTGATGGCTAAGGGTACACCTATCATCAGCGAAATAGAATTTGCGGGCAGATATACTGATGCCAAGATGATTTGTATCACGGGAAGTAACGGTAAGACAACCACTACCTCGCTGATTTACCACATCATCAAGTCGGCTGGCTATGATGTAGGTCTGGCAGGCAACATCGGAAAGAGTCTGGCCCTTCAGGTGGCTGAAACTCCTCATAAGTACTACGTCATCGAGCTGAGCAGTTTCCAACTCGACAATATGTATAAGTTCCGTGCCAATGTGGCCATCCTGCTCAACATCACTCCAGACCATCTGGACCGCTATGAGTTTAAGATGCAGAACTATACCGATGCCAAGATGCGCATCACCCAGAATCAGACAGAGGAAGACAGCTTCATCTTCTGGAACGATGATCCTATCGTTACAAAGGAGCTGGCTAAGTACAACCTCAAGTCACATCTCTGCCCATTCTCTGAGTTCAAGGAGGAGGGTTGCGTTGGCTTTATCGAAGACGGCAAATACAAACTCAACTTCCCTTCAGACTTCGAAATGCCACAGGCAGACATGAGTCTACGCGGCAAGCATAACATCTATAACAGTCTGGCTGCAGGTCTGGCATGCAACATCGTAGGCATCGACCACGAGACCCTGCACAAAGGCTTGAGCGACTTCCCTGGTGTAGAGCACCGTCTGGAGAAAGTGGGCAAGTACCAGGGCGTTTACTATGTGAACGATTCAAAGGCTACCAACGTAGATGCCTGCTGGTATGCGCTGGAGAGTATGACCACCCCTACCATCCTCATCATCGGCGGTAAGGATAAGGGAAATGACTATAACCAGATCAAGGACCTGGTAAAGGAGAAATGTGCTGGTATCGTATATCTCGGAGCCGACAACCAGAAGTTGCACGACAACTTTGACGCACTCGGCATCCCTGTACGCGACACCCACAGCATGAAGGATTGCGTGGCAGCCTGCCAGGAATTGGCAAAGCCGGGCGATACCGTACTCCTCAGCCCATGCTGCGCAAGTTTCGACCTCTTCAAGAACATGGAAGATAGAGGCGAGCAGTTTAAGGCGCTGGCAAGAGCTATCGGAGAATAACAGTTTTCAAAAAATAGAACAGATAGAACTATAAAGAAATGAATAACAAGAGCATTGGTAATATTTTCAAGGGAGACAAGGTGATCTGGATGGTCTTCTTCTTTCTCTGTATGATAAGCATCGTGGAGGTATATTCTGCCTCCAGCTCCTTGTCGTACAAGACAGGAAACTACATGGCACCTGTCATCCGCCACATCTTGCTCTTGGGAGGCGGTCTGTTCACCATGATTTGCATGCTCAAGGTGAAATGCAAGTACTTCAAGATTGTTACCCCCGTCGTGATGGGCATCTCATTACTGTTGCTCGTCCTGGTCTTGGCTACCGGTCAATCTACCAACGGAGCCTCCCGATGGTTCTCTCTGATGGGCATACAGTTCCAGCCTTCAGAAATAGCAAAGGGAGCGGTAGTACTGGCTGTAGCTCAGATTCTTAGTGCTATGCAAACAACTCAAGGAGCCAACAGGAAGGCTTTCAAGTTCATACTTGTAGCAACTGCTCCATTTGTAATTCTCATCGGACTGGAAAACTTATCCACAGCCATGCTCCTCAGTATCACAATCTTAGCCATGATGCTCATCGGACGAGTGCCGATGAACCAGATTGGCAAGCTGGTGGGACTGTGCATGATTGTCATCGTCACAGCCTTTGCTGGTATCATGATAGTAGGACAGGACAAGGGCGAAGAGGGCAATAAACCGGAAAATACGCTGACCGAGAAGGTTGAGCAGGAACAGAACAAGCCTAACATGGCAGAAAAGATGTTCCATAGAGCCGACACCTGGAAAGCCCGTATTGACAAGTTTATGAACTCAAAGCCTGTAGCCCCACAGGATGTCGATCTCGACAAAGATGCCCAAGTGGCACATGCCAACATCGCCATCGCCTCTTCCAACATCGTAGGCAAAGGGCCTGGAAACTCAGTAGAAAGAGACTTCCTCTCACAGGCGTTCTCAGACTTCATCTATGCCATCATCATCGAAGAGATGGGTATATGGGGAGCCGCACTGGTTGCATTCCTCTATATCATCCTCCTGTTCAGAGCTGGCAGAATAGCCAACCGGTGCGAGAACAATTTTCCAGCATTCCTCTGCATGGGACTCGCCATCATGCTGGTTACCCAGGCACTCTTCAACATGGCAGTAGCAGTAGGTTTGGCTCCTGTTACAGGACAGCCACTACCACTCATCAGTAGAGGTGGTACATCTACCATCATCAACTGTCTGTACCTGGGCATCATCCTGAGTATCAGTAGAACAGCCAAGAAGAAAGAGATACCTCAAAATGAGCTCGACGACAGCAAAATGGTGGCTGCCTGACAAGAGTTTTATAAATTAAGGTGAAAAAATGGCAGAAAATGCCGTTAAATCGATATTTTTTTATACCTTTGCGTTATAAACATGAACGGATATGAATAATGAATTAAGAATTATCATAAGCGGAGGCGGCACAGGTGGTCACATCTTCCCTGCCGTATCCATTGCAAATGCCATCAAGGCAAAGCGCCCTGATGCTAAGATTTTGTTTGTAGGTGCACTCGGCAGAATGGAAATGCAGCGTGTACCTGCTGCGGGTTATGAGATCAAGGGCTTGCCTATCTGCGGCTTTGACAGAAAGCATCTGCTCAAGAACATCGCCGTACTCTTCAAGATATGGAAGAGCCAGCACATGGCAAAGAGCATCATCAAAAACTTCAAGCCTATGGCAGCTGTGGGCGTAGGTGGCTATGCTAGCGGTCCGACTCTCAATGTTTGTGCCAGCAAAGGAATACCTTGCCTCATCCAGGAGCAGAATTCATACGCTGGTGTAACCAATAAGCTCTTGGCCAAGAAGGCTGAAAAAATCTGTGTGGCTTACGAAGGAATGGAGCGTTTCTTCCCAGCAGACAAGATTATCATGACCGGTAATCCTGTTCGCCAGAATGTATTGGAAACTACCATCACCCCGGAAGAAGCACGCAAGCAATTCGGTCTCGACCCAGAAAAGAAGACTATCTTGCTCGTAGGTGGCAGCCTTGGCGCAAGAACCATCAACGAGAGTGTGCTCCAGCACCTCGACCTGGTGAAAGAAAGCGGCGTACAGTTTATCTGGCAAACAGGTAAATACTATAATGCTGCCATCATGGAGCAACTGAAAGGTCAGGAGCTGCCAATGCTCAAGGTTACTGATTTCATCAGCGACATGGGTGCAGCTTACAAGGCAGCCGACCTGGTTATCAGCCGCGCAGGTGCCAGCAGTATCAGCGAGTTCTGCCTCATCGGCAAACCGGTTATCCTGGTTCCAAGCCCTAATGTGGCAGAAGACCACCAGACCAAGAACGCCATGGCATTAGTCAACAAAGATGCTGCCATCTACGTAAAGGATGCCGATGCACCAGAGGTATTGCTCAAGAAAGCAGTTGACACGGTAAAAGACGAGGCTAAGCTTGCTTCGCTCTGTGAGAATATCAAGAAATTAGGATTAAAGAACTCTGCCGACGTCATCGCCGACGAAGTAATCAAATTAGCAACAAAGTAATGGAAATAAAAGATATTAAAGCAGTTTATTTTGTAGGAGCGGGCGGCATCGGAATGAGCGCCATCGCCAGATACTTCCTCAGCAAGAAGTTGGTTGTAGCCGGATATGACAAGACTCCATCCAATCTAACTCACGAGTTGGAGAAAGAGGGAATGCTTATCCACTATGAGGAGAATGTTGACCTCATACCAGAAGCCTGCAAGGACGCCAAGACAACATTGGTAGTCTACACACCGGCAATTCCTGCTGAACACAAGGAACTGGTTTTCTTCCATGAGAATGGCTTCACCATCGAGAAGCGAGCTCAGGTTCTGGGTACATTAACCCGTACACATAAGGGACTGTGCGTAGCGGGTACACACGGAAAGACATCAACATCTACCATGTGTGCTCACATCATGCACCAAAGCCATATTGACTGTAATGCCTTCCTGGGTGGTATCTCAAAGAACTATGGCACCAACTATATCCTCTCCGACAAGAGCGACTATGTTGTCATTGAAGCAGATGAGTTTGACCGCAGTTTCCACTGGTTGCGCCCATGGATGAGCGTCATCACGGCTACAGACCCAGACCATCTCGACATCTACGGCACCAAGGAGGCTTATCTGGAGAGTTTCCGTCACTATACAGAACTGATCCAACCGGGCGGTGCACTCATCATCCACAAAGGTCTGGAGATGAAGCAACACGTACAAGACGGTGTCAAGATATACGAATACAGTCAGGACGAGGGCGACTTCCACGCTGAGAACATCAAGATAGAGAATGGAGGTATCACCTTTGATTTCATCTCTCCTATCGAGAACGTAACGGGCGTAGAACTCGGACAGCCTGTGCCTATCAACATCACAAATGGTGTGGCAGCAATGGCAATGGCACAGTTGAATGGTTGTACAGCCGATGAACTCCGTAACGGCATGAAGACCTACGGAGGAGTTGACCGCCGTTTCGACTTTAAGATCAAGAATAACAAACTGGTATTCCTGTCTGATTATGCTCATCATCCAAAGGAGATATATCAGAGTGCTAAGAGTATCAGAGAGTTATACAAGGACCGTAAGATAACAGCCATCTTCCAGCCTCACTTGTATACTAGAACCCGCGATTTCTATAAAGATTTCGCCAACAGTTTGAGTCTCTTGGACGAGGTTATCCTCTGCGACATCTATCCAGCTCGTGAGCAGCCTATTCCAGGAGTAACCTCCAAGCTTATCTATGACAATCTGAAACCAGGTGTAGAAAAGAGCATGATTCACAAAGAAGACGTTCTTGACCTGGTAAAGAATCGAGACTTCGATGTTCTAGTTATCTTAGGAGCTGGCGATTTGGACAACTATGTTCCACAAATTACCAAAATACTTGAAAAGAAATAAATGCATATCAATTGGAAGAAAACCATCATCATCGCACTGGATTTAGTACTCGGTACTTATCTGGTATTCGCTTTCACCAGGTTTAACAAACCTGATGAAACGAAGTTGGTATGCACCAAGGTGAACATCAACATTCAAGATGAGATGACGAATGGCTTTCTGAATGCGAAGGAAATCAAGAAACGACTGGAAGCCAGGAAACTCTATCCGCTGGGGGAACCGCTCAAAGAGGTGAACGCCCGCATGATAGAAGAAACCTTGAAGACCAGTCCTTTCGTCAAGACGGCAGAATGTTCAAAGACTCAGGATGGTCTTGTTGACATTTACCTCACCCAACGCATGCCAATCGTCAGAATCAAAAGCATCAGCAACGAGGACTATTATATTGATGACCACAATCAGATCATGCCCAACACGAACTATACATGCGACATTATCATCGCAACGGGCTACATCAACAAGTGGTATGCTAAAAAATACATCTCATTACTAAGCAAAGCGCTGATGACGAATGAACTCTGGCGAAACCAGATAGAACAGATCAATGTCCTGCCTGATAGAGGAATAGAACTGGTACCGCGAGTAGGCAACCACATTATATATATAGGTAACCTGCCAGAGACCAACCTCATCGACAAACGAGAGCAAGCCATCAACGATTTCGTCAACAAGAAGATGAATCGATTAGAGAAATTCTATAAGTATGGACTCTCACAAGCTGGCTGGAACAAGTATTCGTATATCAATATCGAATTCGACAACCAGATCATATGTAAAAAGCATCAAAATAGCTAATTAGAAAATAGAAACAGATTAAGATAACATATAAGAACTATGCCAAAGGAATTTATTGTAGCTATCGAACTTGGCTCATCTAAGATGACAGGTATAGCAGGTCAGAAGAATTTGGACGGCAGCATCACCGTACTTGCCACCGTAGAGGAAGATTCATCTTCTTGCATCAGAAAGGGTGTAATCTATAACATTGACAAAACCTGCCAATGCTTGACCAACATCATCAAGAAGTTGAAGAATATACTGAAACAGGATATCACCCAGGTCTATGTAGGCGTGGGCGGTCGCTCTATACGCAGTATCAAAAACGTCATTGTCAAGGATCTCCCAGGTAACACCATCATCTCACAAGAGATGATCAATGAACTGATGGATATCAACCGCAACATGACCTATCAGGACCAGGAAATCCTGGATGCTGCAACTCAGGAATACAAGATAGACAACCAATACCAGATAGACCCTGTAGGAATACAGTGTAACCATCTGGAAGGTATCTTCCTGAATATACTTTGGCGCAAGAACTTCTATAACAATATCAATACCTGTTTTGAAAATGCCAACATTCCTATTGCAGAAATGTACCTGGCTCCTTTAGCTATGGCTGACAGCGTTTTGACAGACTCAGAAAAGCGTGCAGGCTGTATGCTTGTTGACTTGGGTGCCGATACGACAACCGTTTCTGTATATTATAAAGGTATACTTCGTCATCTCTCTGTCATCCCATTGGGCGGCGGCAACGTGACCAAAGACTTAACTTGTCTTCAGATTGAAGAGCCTGATGCAGAAAATATGAAACTCAAGTATGCCAAGGCTTATACCGATATCAACAATATCGACCCGACCCTGAACTACCCTATCGACAAGGATAGAGTGGTTGAAAGCAAGAAGTTCATCGAAATCGTAGAAGCACGCGTAGAGGAAATCGTAGAAAACGCATGGTTCCAGATTCCTGTGGAATTCTCAGATAAGCTGTTGGGTGGTATCATCCTTACAGGTGGCGGCAGCAACATGCCTGAAATCGATAAGGTTTTCAAGACACATACCCACATCGACAAAGTACGCATTGCCAAGTTTATTTCTCAAACAGTCAACTCCAAGGATCCTAAGATTACCAATCACGATGGTACAATGAACACCGTATTGGGACTCCTGGCAAAGGGAGACATGAACTGTGCAGGTGACGAAATCGGCACTGATCTCTTCAGCAATTCTTCAGAAAAGCCAGTAGCAGCCGAGCAGCACAAGGCTCCAAGAAACCCTAACGAGACTGCCGGCAAGGGCGTTGTTCTTACTGCAGCAGAAAAAGCGGCTGCTGACGAAGCTGCCCGCAAGCAAAAAGAACTGGAAGAAGCTGAGGCAAGACTTCTGGCAGAAAAAGAAGCCGAAGAAGAAGAAAAGAGACGCAAAGAAAACAGTCTCATCCATAAAATGATGAGAGGTTTCAAGAAGTTTGTGAAAGATACCATTTCTGAAGAAGAATAAGATGCCAAAGACCAGGCTATCAGAAAACAGATTTCACAACAGGTTAAATAAAAAATCAGATAGATAAACCCTATAAAGATTATACGACTATGCTAGATAATGGAAACGCTCCTCATATTCTTGACTTTGGGGAACCTGAAAAAGAAAATAGCATCATCAAAGTGATTGGTGTTGGTGGTGGCGGTGGAAATGCCGTCAACCACATGTACCGCGAAGGTATACACGATGTAACATTCGTACTCTGCAACACAGACAACCAGGCACTTAACGACTCACCTGTGCCTGTACACCTGCAGCTAGGTAAGGAAGGTCTGGGTGCAGGAAACAAACCTGCCAAGGCACGCCAGGCTGCCGAAGAGACTCTTGAAGATATCAAGAACATGCTCAACGATGGAACAAAAATGGCATTCATCACAGCGGGTATGGGTGGCGGTACCGGTACAGGTGCAGCACCTGTCATCGCCAGAGTAAGTAAGGAGTTAGGTATTCTTACCGTTGGTATCGTAACCATCCCATTCCGTTTTGAAGGTCCTAAGAAGATTGACCAGGCATTGGATGGTGTAGAGGAAATGTCGAAGCATGTAGATGCCTTACTGGTAATCAACAATGAACGTCTTCGCCAGATTTATCCAGACCTTGCCGTTCTCGATGCCTTCGGCAAAGCTGACGACACATTGAGTGTAGCTGCCAAGAGTATCGCTGAAATCATTACCGTACATGGTCTCATCAACCTCGACTTCAATGATGTGAAGACCGTACTGAAAGATGGCGGTGTGGCTATCATGAGTACAGGTTACGGTGAGGGAGAAGGAAGAGTAAAGAAAGCGATAGAAGATGCATTGAACTCACCACTCCTTAACGATAATGACGTATTCAACTCTAAGAAGATTCTGCTCAGCATCGCATTTGCAAGCGAGAAGAAAGATAATCCTGGCTTGACCATGGACGAGATGAATGATGTCAACGACTTTATGGAGAAATTCGGTGACGACTTCGAATTGAAATGGGGTCTTGCCATTGACCCTGAATTGGGAAGCCGCGTAAAGGTAACCGTACTCGCAACAGGTTTCGGACTCGAGGATGTAGAGGGAATGAACCGCCACCTCAAGAAACATACTGAGGAAGAATCTCGCCGTCTCGCTGAAGAAGAGGAGAAACGTGCTGAAAGAGAAGACCGCCGCAAGCGCTATTATGGCAGCGATGGCAATACGACACAGTATAAGCGTCATCCACACATATTCCTGTTCCGCCAGGAAGATTTGGATAACGAGGATGTCATCCTTCAGGTAGAAAACACGCCTACCTATAAGCGTACCCGACAGACTCTGGAAGAAATCCGTAATATAGCTTCCGGTAATACAGAACCGAAAGAAGACAATAATGATGATGCTACAGTACAGGGCGTTATCAGTTTTGCCTAAACAGAGGACATAGCCGTCGTCTGTTTCCCGCTTACATCAAGCAAGCGGGGAAACCTGAAAAGACTAAGCAAACAGTTCCTGAAGAACAGCAAAACTCTTCATTTCCGGGAAACCTGGCAAATGAAGTTTATAATACTCCAGTATCACCTCTACACACCTGTTTCGTTCCATACGAGACATTGTGTAGAGGTGCATTGTTTTATAGTCTAAACGGAACAAAGACACAAGCCGCATAGAATCTTCCTTATTTAAATAATGTACATGCGAAGGAACATGAGCTGCAAAACATCCATCTACCAAATCAAAATAATCGCCAGACATACCGCTCTCTATATTGGGCATAAAACCCAAATGAAAAGAGAGCTGAATCATAAAGACTATATGGAAATTGGCAATAGCACCTTTAGCATGGTCTAACCATTCGATACTGTCCTGTATGAAAAGATAGAGCGCACCATTAGCCTGCTCATGACGGGTAGCATATGAAAGCAGTTCTGCCAAGAACATGGAAATGCCAAGTTTGTATGGAGAAAAAGGGATATCAGAGAATGGAATCTGAATCGAAACATCCCTAAGGCGCTGCAGATTTGACTTGGGACGATAATCAAATTCTAAATTCAAGACCATGAGCGGTTGGAAAAGCTGCCGTTTCATCTTCCCCTTAGATGACTTAGGCACACGTACCATAAAGGAGAGTCTTCCCAACTTTTCGGTGAAGAAATCCACGATAAGTTGAGAGTCCCCATACTTGATGGTTTGCAATACGATAGCACTAGTTTTTATCTCCATTTTGCCTAATATTAGTGAAAAACAGGGCAAAAATACAAAAAAATGCGCATTTAGCGAAAATTTTCTATGAAAAATTTGCTAGATTCAAATAAAAGTAGTAACTTTGCACCCGCAAATAAGCAATGGTCCCTTCGTCTATCGGTTAGGACGAGAGATTTTCATTCTCTAAAGAGCAGTTCGACTCTGCTAGGGACTACAAACATTTAAGAAATAAAAAAAATAACATAAAGAAGATGGCAAATCACAAATCATCAATCAAGAGAATCCGTCAGGACAAGAAGAAGTCTTTGCACAATAAGTATTATGCAAAGACTATGCGCAATGCTGTCCGCAAGTTGCGCAACATGTCTGACAAGGAAGAGGCTGCAAAGCTCTATCCTACTGTTCAGAAGCTTTTAGACAAGTTGGCTAAGATCAACGTTATCCACGACAACAAGGCTGCAAACTTGAAGTCTGGTCTTACAAAGCACATCGCTAAGTTGGCCTAACTTATAAGTCAAAGCAAAGAAATAAATAAGGCTGCAATCCTTTATAGGGTCGCAGCCTTATTCTTTTCTATGAACCCGACTATCCATTTCCTGCATCATAAAATCTTCCCATCACAACCGGTTTTATACTACAACATACCCTATAAAAACGCGCAAAACGATTATTAAACAGCTTTTTCAAGACACTTTTGCCGCTAAAGTTCACATTCTACGTTTTTTCTTCACTTTTTGGTGATTTTTCACAAACAAAAGTTCCTGTTTCTCAGCTTTTTTTAGTATCTTTGCACGGAAATAAGACAATACTAAAATGGCAGAAAATCAAAACAACGCAAATAATTACTCTGCGAGTAACATTCAGGTTCTGGAAGGCCTGGAAGCTGTTCGCAAACGTCCGGCGATGTATATTGGTGACATCTCCGAAAAGGGTCTTCATCACTTGGTAAACGAAACTGTAGACAACTCTATTGACGAAGCAATGGCGGGCTACTGTACCGACATCGAAGTTACCATCAACGAAGACAACTCTATCACCGTAGAAGATAATGGTCGTGGTATCCCTGTGGATATGCACGAGAAACTACATAAATCAGCCCTCGAAGTCGTTATGACCGTGCTTCACGCAGGTGGTAAGTTCGACAAGGGTTCTTACAAGGTATCTGGCGGTTTACATGGTGTGGGTGTAAGTTGTGTGAATGCACTTTCTACCCACATGTTGTCACAGGTGTTCCGTGGCGGCAAAATCTACCAGCAGGAATATGAGAAGGGTAAGCCTCTCTATCCGGTTAAGGTGGTAGGTGAAACCAACAAGCGCGGTACACGCCAGCAGTTCTGGCCAGATCCAACCATCTTTACTCACACTGTCTATAAGTGGGACATCATTGCCAACCGTATGCGCGAGTTGGCATTCCTCAATGCAGGTATCAAGATTACCTTGAAAGATTTGCGCCCTGACGAGGAAGGTAAGACCAAGGAGCAGGTTTTCCACGCTAAGGATGGTTTGAAGGAATTCGTCCGTTACGTAGACCGTCACCGCACTCATCTCTTCGATGATGTTATCTATCTGAAGACAGAAAAGCAGGGTATTCCTATCGAGATTGCTGTGATGTACAACACAGATTACTCTGAGAATATCCACTCATACGTCAATAACATCAACACCATTGAGGGTGGTACCCACCTGACTGGTTTCCGTATGGCGTTGACCCGCACCTTGAAGGCTTACGCAGAAGCTGACCCAACCATCTCTAAACAGATTGAGAAGGCAAAGGTAGAGATTGCACCAGAAGACTTCCGCGAGGGTCTTACTGCCGTTATCTCCATCAAGGTAGCTGAACCTCAGTTTGAGGGACAGACCAAGACCAAGCTCGGTAACAGCGAGGTACAAGGTGCCGTTCAGCAGGCTGTAAACGAGGCTTTGTCTGATTATCTGGAAGAACATCCAGACGAGGCAAAGCGAATCTGCGAAAAGGTTGTCCTGGCTGCTACGGCCCGCATAGCTGCCCGCAAGGCACGTGAAAGTGTACAGCGCAAGAACTTCATGACAGGTGGTGGTCTTCCTGGTAAACTTGCCGATTGCTCAATGAAGGATCCTAAAGAATGCGAGATCTTCCTCGTCGAGGGTGATTCCGCCGGTGGTTCTGCCAAGCAGGGTCGCGACCGTTTCCGTCAGGCCATTCTCCCATTGCGTGGTAAGATTCTGAATGTAGAAAAGGTACAGTGGCACAAGGTATTCGAAGCTGAGTCTGTCATGAATATCATCCAAAGTATCGGTGTCCGCTTCGGTGTAGATGGCGAAGACAGCAAGGAGGCTAATACCGACAAGTTGCGTTACGACAAGATTATCATCATGACCGATGCCGACGTCGATGGTTCTCACATCGACACATTGATTATGACACTCTTCTATCGTTTCATGCCAAAGGTTATTGAAGAAGGCCATCTGTATATCGCTACCCCACCACTCTACAAGTGTACTTATCGCAGCAAGGTAAGCGAGTATTGCTATACAGAGCAGCAGCGCCAGGCATTCATCGACAAGTATGGAGATGGAGTAGAAGACAAGAATATCCACACCCAGCGATACAAAGGTTTGGGTGAGATGAACCCAGAGCAGCTTTGGGAAACTACTATGGACCCATCTACACGCTTGCTCAAGCAGGTTACTATCGAGAACGCAGCCCAGGCTGATGAGATTTTCTCTATGTTGATGGGTGATGATGTAGAACCACGCCGCGAGTTCATCGAACAGAATGCTACTTACGCCAATATCGACGCTTAAAGTTAACACGAACATATTGGGGGTAGACTCAGCGAGAGTCTTCCCCCTTTTTTGGATAGCCTCATCCAATGAGCATCACCTTCCGACTTCGTTTCCGGGCATCGAATTTTAAAACCAACAATACCATCTTTATGAAGCATATATTTTTTACGATTGCGTTAGCTGCCTCTAGTACGTGGAACTGCCAGGCAACAACAGTAAGTAAAGAGTTGCAACCCAACAAGTTGTGGTACAACAAACCTGCATACGCCTTCGAAGAGTCACTGCCATTAGGCAATGGCAAACTGGGTGCGCTGGTTTATGGTGGAGCCAATAATGACTCTATCCAGCTCAACGACATCACCCTTTGGACGGGCGTGCCTGTGAATCCCAACGAAGGTGGCGAAGCCTACAAGTGGATTCCGAAAATCAGAGAGGCGCTGTTCAAGGAGGATTACAAGACCGCCGATTCCCTGCAACACTATGTGCAAGGCCATAACTCGGAGTTCTATCAGCCACTGGGCATGATCAATATCAAAGACTGCAACCAGGGCGAGTTTACGGATTATTACCGCGAACTGAGCCTCGACAACTCCCTGGCTACTGTTCATTACAGGCGCAACGGCATCCAATACACCAAAGAGTATTTTGCTTCTCATCCCGACAAGATGATTGCCATCAAGCTGAGTGCCTCCCAGAAGAGATCCATCAACAGCGACATCTCACTCACTTCCCTCATTCCCCATCAGGTAAAAGCATCCAGAGGACAGCTCACCATGACGGGACATGTTCTCGGCGATGAAACCAACAGTACGCATTACTGTGCCATGCTTCAGGTGAAGAACACCGACGGAAAAGTGTGGGCAAGCGATTCTGTACTCCATCTGAAGAATGTGAGCGAGGCTATCATCTATCTCGTAAACGAAACAAGTTACAACGGATTCGACAAGCATCCTGTGAAGGAAGGAGCTCCATACATCGAGAACGTAACCGATGAAGCCTGGCACCTTGCCAACTTCACTTACGAAGAATTCAAACAGCGTCACATCGCCGACTACAAGAAACTCTTTGATAGAGTGAGTTTGAACCTGAAAGGAGCCAAGTTTGATGCCACCCGCCCTACCGACAAACAGTTGCTCGCCTACAGCGACAACCACGAGAACAACCCTTATCTGGAACAGCTCTATTTCCAGTATGGCAGATACCTGCTCATCAGCAGCAGTAGAACCAAGGGAGTGCCTGCCAACCTACAGGGACTCTGGGCACCAGCCCTCCGTTCGCCATGGCGCGGCAACTATACCATCAACATCAATCTGGAAGAAAATTACTGGCCGGCAGAAGTTGCGAACCTCTCAGAACTGGTAGCCCCAGTAGACGGATTGGTAGAGGGTATGGCTGTGACAGGTCGCCACAATGCCCAGCACTTCTATGGTATCGATAAGGGATGGTGCGCTGGACACAACACTGATGCCTGGGCAATGACCAATCCTGTAGGAACCGGAAACGAAAGTCCGCAATGGAGCAACTGGGCTATGGGTGGAGCCTGGCTTGTAGAAACCCTTTGGGATCACTATGACTATACCCGCGATACCGAATATCTTCGCAATACAGCCTATCCGCTGATGAAGGGGGCTGCCGACTTCCTGCTTGCGTGGCTCATCCCGAATCCACACAATCCAAACGAGCTGATTACTGCTCCTTGCACATCGCCAGAGGCAGATTACATTACCGATAAGGGCTACCGTGGCAGCAGTTTCTATGGCGGAACCGCCGACCTCGCCATCATCCGCGAGCTCTTCAAGAATACCATCAAGGGAGCAAAAGCCCTGGGCATCGACAACGATTACCAGCAGCAGTTGCAATCAGCCCTCAATCGCCTGCGCCCTTACCACATCGGTAAGCGGGGCAATCTGATGGAGTGGTACCACGATTGGGAAGACCAGGATTGGCATCATCGCCACCAGTCACACCTGCTGGGGCTCTATCCATTCCATCAGATTTCGGTAAACAAGACTCCGGAACTTGCTGCTGCCGCAACCAAGACCCTGGAAATCAAGGGCGATAATTCCACCGGTTGGAGTACAGGCTGGAGAATCAACCTCTGGGCTCGTCTGCATCGTGCCGACAAAGCTTATCAGATATACCGCAAGCTGCTCACCTACGTAAGCCCTGAAGTCTACAAGGACAGCAAACACCACAGCGGTGGCACCTACCCTAACCTCTTTGATGCCCATCCACCTTTCCAGATAGATGGCAACTTCGGAGGCACAGCAGGTGTATGCGAGATGCTGATGCAATGCGATGGCGAGACTATGCATCTTCTTCCTGCTCTACCTAAAGAATGGCCTGCAGGCGAAATTAAGGGTATCAAAGCACGTGGAAACTACGAGATTAATCTCGTATGGAACGGAGGAAAGGTCAGCAAAGCTTCCATCACCAGCAAGAATGCCGGAAACCTGACCGTCAAGTATAATGGTAAGCAGAAAGCATTAAATTTCAAGGCTGGCGAAACAAAACTCATAAAATAGACAAATAATAATCTATGAGATATTTTACAATTCTCATCTTTACAACTCTCTGGGTGCTGAATTCCTATGCACAGGAATTCGGTACCCATTGGGTATCATATCCATTCCCCAACGATTCTTCTGAGATATTATACAGGAAAATCTATCATCTTGATCAAAAGCCTTTAAAGGCTGAGATAAACATGGCAAGTGGAGGAAATACCCGCCTATACATCAACGAAAGAAATGCTACGCCAAGCATTTTCAACGAAGGAGCCAGAGACAGCATCCTTCTGATGCAAACCATAGATATCTCCAGATATCTGAAAAAGGGCGAAAACATCATCGCGGTCTGGTATGCACCAGGAAGAATAAGAAATAAGAGCAAACAACTCTCGCTGGAACTTCATGGCTGGTATACAGACTCTGTTCCTTTTTATCATAAAGCAGACGAAACATGGTGGTGCAAGCCCCTGAAAGGCGGCAGTTACAACGAAAAGGAACACTTTGACAATAGAATATACACTACTGAGTGGAAATCGGCTGAATACCAATCTTCAGGATGGGTTCATCCGACAGGCGCCTTCAAAGATACGGTAAACTATATCTTTGTTGACCAGCTGCCATACCTCACCCAGAACAAACTTCAAATGGTATTAGAACCATACCAGGAGGAATTTGATCATCAGGGATGCCGTATAGACTTCGGACGTCCGTTCCGTGGAACCATCCGGCTCACGATACGCAATGCCAGCAAAGGAACAACACTTCATATTAACGGAAACCAATATGTATGCAGTGGCGAAATGGACGAGCAAGCCTATTACCGTTTCCATGCTGAGCATCAAAAAGATTTCGTGATAACATGGGATAAAGGCTTCAGAAGAAGTAATATCACAAATATAGAAGGATTAGAGATTTCGGAATAAGCTCAACAGCGTTTCGAAATCTCTTTTTTTATAAAACAAAAAAGACTTCGGAACTATTATCTTCCAAAGTCTCTAACTGAATTTAGTCTTCCAATTCGGCAAGTACTTGCTCTGCCACTTCGCAAAGCTCATCATACCATTCCTTGCTGAATTTCTCTACCAACGGACCCTCCAGGAACTTATAAACCGGAAGATTCAACTCCTCTCCTTTCTTGATGGCATCCTTGCAGATACGCCATTTGTTATAGTTGATGCCATACACCTCGTTGCCGAAATCCTTGGCACGGATTGGATACAAAGCACAGGAGATAGGCTTCTTGAACTTCGACTTTCCTTCGCGATAAGCACGCTCCAAGGCACAGAGACAACAATTCGGAATCGTATGTCCATCGCCCAGGTCTTTCAAATCCTGGTAGCATGTAAACACACAATCCTTACCATTCACGATGCTCGTCACCAAATCGCCTTCAATATCGGTATAAGCCACGCCCTGCTTATCTATGATAGCCTGGGCAGAAGCTGAGAGATCATCCCAAACCACATCCAGCGCATCCTCAATCTCCATAATCTCATCCAGGGTAACAGGAGCTCCCGCATCGCCTTCGATGCAGCACTCACCCTTGCAGGCATCAAGGTCGCAACAGAATTTTTCGGTGATAATATCAGGTGAAACCAATACGTTGCCCACCTGCAGAATACGCAGTTCGTCTTTCTTCATAATGTTTTTGAGATGAATAAATTTCTTTGAGTGTATAATAAAAAATAATGATAGCTACCCATGAGTGGATAGCTATATATTAATCGGTGTACCTACCATTGGATAGGCGCAATTCCGTTCTGCTGCAGATACGCATTGCAGCGGGAGAAATGATGATTGCCAAACCATCCGACACGGTTGGCTGATAATGGCGAAGGATGAACGCTTTCCAATATCAGATGCTTGCTTGTATCGATGAGCTTCGCCTTGCTCCGGGCATAACCGCCCCAAAGGATAAACACCAGATGCTCCTTATCCTTGCTGAGCGCCTGGATAGCAGCATCTGTGAATTCCTCCCAGCCCTTGCGCTGATGACTCGCTGCCTGATGGGCACGAACGGTCAACGTGGCGTTGAGCAACAATACTCCCTGCTTTGCCCAGCGGGTTAAATCGCCCGTAGCTGGCATCGGAGTACCGAGATCCATCTGAATCTCCTTGAATATATTAATCAATGATGGTGGGAAAGTGATTCCGTCCGGCACAGAGAAACTCAGTCCCATCGCCTGACCCGGCTCATGGTATGGATCCTGTCCGATAATCACTACCTTCACATCATCAAAAGGACAGAGATTGAAGGCATTGAAAATCAAGCGGCCAGGAGGATAACAGGGCGTACGCAGGTATTCCTCTTTCACGAAGTTTGTGAGGTCAACAAAATACTGCTTGTTGAACTCTTCTCCTATATGCTGTTTCCAACTTTCTTCTATCTTTACGTTCATGCTTAATATAAATTCAAAAGTATCTTAAGATACTTACGCAAGTATCCTAAGATACTTGGCCAAGTATCTTAGGATACTTTTTTGAGGTATATAAAATCGTTTTTACTTGTTGTCAGAAATCAAGTTCTCACCTGTCATATCTGCAGGCTTCTCCAAGCCCATGATATGGAGGATAGAAGGAGCTACGTCTGCCAAACGACCATCCTTTACAGTAGCTGAATTGTTGTCAGTTACGTAGATGAATGGAACTGGGTTCAAAGAGTGAGCGGTGTTAGGGGTACCGTCCTCGTTGATAGCGTGGTCTGCATTACCGTGGTCAGCGATGATGATAGCCTCATAATCGTTAGCCTTAGCAGCCTCGATAACGTCCTTTACGCAGTTGTCAACAGCGTGAACAGCCTTAGCGATAGCGTTGTAGATTCCTGTGTGACCTACCATATCACCATTAGCGAAGTTTACAACGATGAAGTCGTACTCCTGAGTGTTGATAGCACCAACCAACTTATCCTTTACCTCGTAAGCGCTCATCTCTGGCTTCAAGTCGTATGTAGCCACCTTTGGAGAAGGAACCAGGATACGGTCTTCGCCCTCGTATGGAGTCTCACGACCACCATTGAAGAAGAATGTTACGTGAGCATACTTCTCTGTCTCTGCAGTGTGGAGCTGCTTCTTGCCCTGTGCGCTCAAGTACTCACCGAGGGTATTCATTACGTTCTCCTTAGGGAAGAGGATGTGAACGCCCTGGAAGCCTGCATCGTATGGAGTCATGCAGTAGTACTGCAAGTCCTTGATGGTGTGCATGCCTTCCTCTGGCATATCCTGCTGAGTCAATACCTGTGTCAACTCCTTGGCACGGTCGTTACGGTAGTTGATGAAGATAACAACATCACCCTCCTGAATAGTACCGTCAACCTTAGAGTTATTGATTGGCTTGATGAACTCGTCTGTTACGTCCTCATCATAGCTCTCCTGCATTGCCTTCACCATATCGTCAGCCTGCTTACCCTTACCCTCAACGAGCAAGTCGTATGCTTCCTTCACACGGTTCCAGCGCTTGTCACGGTCCATAGCATAGAAACGACCCACGATGCTTGCGATGTGTGCACCATTCTTGTCGCAGCAAGCCTGCACCTCCTCGATGAAGCCCTTACCGCTCTTAGGGTCTGTATCACGACCATCCATGAAGCAGTGAACGTATGTCTCCTTCAAACCATATTCCTTACCAATCTCAATCAACTTGAAGAGGTGATCCAAAGAAGAGTGAACACCACCGGTAGAAGTCAAGCCCATCAAGTGGAGTTTCTTACCAGTCTTCTGAGCATAGCTGTAAGCGTTGATGATCTCCTGATTCTTCAAGATGTCACCGCTCTCGCAAGCCTTGTTGATCTTAACGAGGTCCTGATATACCACACGACCAGCACCAATGTTGAGGTGACCTACCTCAGAGTTACCCATCTGACCTTTAGGAAGACCTACGTCCTCGCCACAAGTCTGGAGAGTAGAATGTGCTGAAACTGCTGTCAAATAATCGAGATAAGGAGTTGGAGTCTTGAAGATAACATCACCCTTATCATGCTTACCGATTCCCCATCCGTCGAGAATCATTAAAAGAGCTTTTTTTGCCATAATTACATAAAATAATTTAAATTCGAATTTCGACTGCAAAGTTACAACAAAATAGGTGAAGGACAAAATAAATTAAGATAAAAAAACTTCCACCTTTCTAAAAAGATGAGAGTTGATAACAAGATCAACAGGTTCGCAGGATATATCCCTTTTTGATGACAGCTTCGATACTTACCTTTTCATCCAGGTTCAATGCCCTGCGAAGATAGGTAATCTGCACGTTCAGGGCAAGGGAATTGGAGTATGAATCATCACCCCATACTTCATTCAATATGAAATCCCGCTCTACAAGCTGGTTCTGGTTCTCGGCAAGAAGCTTCAGAATTTCAGCTTGACGAGATGTGATGACTACTCTGAAATTACCACATAGCAGTTCATTCTGCGCATAGTAGAAAGCAATGGAACCGATAAAAACAGCAGATTCTTCACCTTTGTCGTCTTCTTTCGGTTGCTTCAACTCATAAATCATATTCTTCAGAAACTCATGGCGAATGCCATCAATGCGTTTCTGGAAGACTATGGTCTTCACCAGATAATACAGACATCCTATCAATATGAAAAAGAGAAAGATGCTTCCTATCAATTGCCACATCATGGCTTTGAACGTTCGAGTAATAGGAATGGGCACCTGAAAAGAAATACCTTGGCGAAACATTGGGTTCGTCTGATACTTTACCGTCACCACACGTGACCATCTGCCTTCGGCATCATATTTTGCATTCAGGAAGACAGTCTTGTAATCCAGATGGCGAAAAAAGGATATCTTCCCATATCCCTTATCATCCAGTAATCTTTGATAAGAAGCCAACGAGGGATGCTTACCTATATAAGCCAGATATCTGCTGATGATGAGATAAGCATCATCACCCGTAAGATCAGGATCATTCAAACGGACAAGAAAGCGGTGATTGTTCCAAAAAGAAAGCGTAGTACGGCTACATCCCTTCTTCATATCATATTCAGATTCTATCTTAAGCATAACCGTATCTCTTCTACCTTTCGTAGATGAATTCTCCTGCAACTTTTTTCTATTCTTCAAATCTTGCGCTAACACTTCATCACAATCCTTCTTGAATTGCTCTACCTGCTGGTCTAAGCTATATTGACATTGAAGATGGAGCCAATATGCCTGCGTGCAGAACAACAATGCGATTGCTACTCCACATACCATCCATACTATTTTCAGCTTACTGTTACTGTTCATACTTTTCTGATCTTTTGAATTTGACAGCAAAGTTACTGAAAAATCCGTAAACAAAGGCAAGAGTAATAAAATAATAATAGACAAAAAAAAGCAAAAATAATAACTCAGTAACAGAAATCATCGATTTCATCGGATGATCTCAGTACCTTTGCATCACAAAAACGAATGAAACAGATAAAATAATGAATAATAGACGAAGATTATGAAAAAGGTATTATTAATCAATAGTTCGTTAAAATTTGAGATAATGGCTAAGCAGCTTTACGTTGCCAGCCAAAGAGTTCTTTGATAGTATGACTAATTAACTTTCGGTTCGGTATTCTCCGACACTTGTTGAAAATTAATTTAGCGATGTATGTGCTTGCCATAATCTCCTTGAAAGAAGCCATGGAATACGGCAATTCATTTTCCTTCATCATCACTTTCGCAACATTCTGTGATGCGAATGATGCATTATAGGAAAAGTCCAACTGGTTCTTGTGTCTTGCTTGGCAATGCGTAAGACCAGTATATTGCTTTGCATCGCGAAAACAAAACTCTATTTGGAATCTTGAGCGGTATGTGCGCAACACTTCCTCACCCGACATGGATGTCTTTGTTGAGAAGAAAAGCTTGTGTTTTCCGTTCGGCATAACCCAAATGACAAGGCGCACTTTCTGCTTCAATGCCTTTGAATAGGCTATGAGTGTGTAGGCTGTGCCTTCAAGTCCTTCAATATGCAACTCTGCCATACGTGTGAGGTCAAGTTTCTTGTAGTTGATTTTTCCGTCAAGTGTCTTGGGACGTCCAGGCTTATTGGAACGAGGTCCCGTATACACATAATATAGGCTCGCAGTATCCCTGAAGCGGCTGACAAGATGGAAACCGCACTCTTTGATTCCGTCCACAAACGGACGGATAGAGAAGAAAGCGTCAGCGACAACAATATCGGTGACCTTCAACAAATCCTTCTTATAACGCTTGATGACCGCTATGTAATGTTGCACGAGAGTCATGTTACGCATTTTCAATTCTCCAGTAGATGGAGTCTGATGGGCGCGCAGCATCATGCAACTGTTGGCATGGACATCGACAAGTGCAAGCCCCATGATTTCAAGCCCATGCTTCATGGAACTTGCACAACCGGACCAGAAAGTACCGATATGCGGAGTCTTCTTACCCGACTTGCTGATGTAGCTCGGATCGATGGCTATAGCCAATAGACCATCCATATTCAAGTAACGTCGGCATAGGGCAAGGTTGAACTTCACCCAGTCTATGCATTTAGCACGACCACGGTTGAAGTTCGTTCTGTAGGTCTGCTCACAATGGGTGCCGTAACGCTCCATTTGAGTGAAATTTATCTTTCTTTGTATCGTCATGTACAATAAAAGTATTTCCAAGAGTAGACTCTCGAAAGTTTTGCTTAACTTTGCAGATGAACTTTTGATAGCATCTCTGCATATTTCCGTATATTGGTTGAGTGGTTCTGATGTCATATAACTTTGAGCTTAGAGAACTATAAAGTTACTGATAATCAGCCACTTAACCAAATTTTATTAGTTATATTACGTTAATTAACTCTCTCATTTTCAATCGATTACATAAGAATTAACAGAGTATTGATTAATAGCATGGCTTGCATTATATGCATGCATGCTCCAAGCTCAAACAGTAAACCTGTTCGATGAATCAAGCATTGGCATTGGAGATTCCATTGATCAGGTAAAGTATCAGGTAGTATATGATGCCGAGTATATTTACGAAAAGAAATATACCAAGACCGACACCATCATTGGCCGCATCGAAGAGAAAATGCTCTTGCAGATTGGCAACAAGTATTCCGCATTCTACAGTTATCCGATATTCCAAAGAGACTCTACCATCTCCGCAAATATGGCAAAAGGAATACCTGTCAATTTCTCCGGTAATGGCGGACAGATTAATTGGAAAGTATATAAGAACTATCCAGAACAGGGCAAGACCGCTTATCTCGATTTCTTTGCTGCTGACAGATATTTGTGCATTGAACCGATGGAACCGATAGACTGGCAACTCACAGACAGTATCGATTCCATCTGCGGTTACGAGTGCCACCAGGCTATTGCCAAGTTTAAGGGGAGAACATGGATTGCATGGTACACGGAAGACATCCCTATTGACAATGGTCCCTGGAAGCTGAGCGGACTGCCGGGATTGATACTCAAGGCTCACGACTCCGAGAACGATTATGGATTTACAGCTGTAGGACTCACAACAGGCAAAGGCTCCATACCTATCTATTATAAAGGTAAGACTTTCGAGCCTATCGACCGCAAATCATTGACCTCCATTTACAAGAAATACTATGCCGACCCTATCGGCTATCTGCTTCAAGATGCCAAGTATGCTGCAATTGTAAAGATCAAGGATGAAAAAGGAAATATCCTGAAGCATTCCAAGCGTGCTGAGCCATACAATCCGATAGAAAAATAATTAGCAGTTTACATTTTTGCCAGACAAGCGTCTTAAAGACATCAGCAAGATAAGTGTCTAAGGTAAAATAGAAAAGAGAGAAAAAAGATGAAGAAAATAATAGTTCTTTTCACTATTCTGTTCGTGGCGTGCCATGCGTTTGCCCAAGAGAAGATTAGCGGTTATGTGGAAGATTCACTTACACACAACCGTCTGACCAACGTATCGGTTACACTGCTGCGCAATGGAAAGCCCTTGAAGTTTACACGCAGCAAGGAAGACGGAACTTTCCTGATTCCCATAGCACAAAAGCAAACTGGCGATATGCTGCAAGTTTCCTACATGGGCTATAAAAAGCAAAAAAAGGCGGTTTCATCGGGAAAAGAAACCATCATCAGTATGGCTTCAACAGCTTTTGTCTTGAAGGAAGTACAGGTGAAAGGCTCTCGCATCACGGGTCGAGACACCATATCTTTCGACCTCACCCGCTTTGCCAACGAACGAGATAACTCACTGAAAGATGTACTGAAAAAGCTGCCAGGCGTGGATATAGAGAAGAATGGTCGTATCAACTACAATGGTAAGCCCATCAACCGATTCACTGTGGAAGGTCTCGACCTGACCGGTGGCAAATATAACCAACTAGAGGAGAACATCAAGGCGAAAGATGTGAAAAAGGCCGAAGTCATCGAGCATGACCAGCCTATCAAGGCGCTCCAGAACAAGACCTTTACGGATAATGTAGCGATGAACATCGCCCTGAAAGACAGTGCTCGCAACAAACTGATGTCCACCCTCAAGCCTTACATGCTCGTAGGGCATCCGTCCCGCGTAGGCGGAAGCATCAATATCATGCAAATTGGCAAGAAGAAACAGATGATGTATGATGCAGAATACGACAGAACAGGTAAAAATCTCGGCTATGCACTTAACCAACTCGCATCTTACAGCAATCGTCTGGCTCCTGCCTCCCTTCCATCATGGATATCAGTACCATCGCTTGACGCTCCTATTGACGAAGAACGCCTGCGCTTCAACACCTCGCAAAAATACTCCATCAACCATATCAAGAAGAACAAGGACGATGCAGAGACTCGCATAGAAGCCAACTATCTTCGTACGGTAACCCGACAAGAGCGAGAGAACATGAGTATCTACGACCTCGGCGGCGAAGCTCCCACAGTTACCACGGAGCACAACCACAAGACGATAATCAGCGATGCCTTCAATCTGCAATGGGAGAACAAGGTAAACAAGGCTGAGCATTATGGCAACGAGAGCATCAGCCTCAGCGCAGCACAAAGCGACGGTTTGTCAAACATCAACGACACGCTTACCCAACGTGTCCGCATCCCAAAGCTCGACCTCTCGGCAAGTATCTACCGTCTCTTCGTCTTCAAGAAGAGCCAACTCTCCTGGCGTAGCACTGCCGACTATCACCATGGTGTGGCGGACCTCTACGTTAACGACGAGCGCAATCGCATCCGCACCAACCTTTGGCATACAGCCCACGCCTTACAGTGGATGAAGAATCGCTTCCACTGGACACAGGAATATAGAATGAGTATCGACCTCAACAACATCTATGCGAAATATCAGGAAAGAAGCGATAAAATCGGCAAAAACAACGGATTCATCGAAAATAGTCACGATGAAATCGGTCAAAACAGCCTTAACATCACAGGGAAGTTCACCCCTTACTGGCAATACAAGACCGAGACGTTCCGTATGTCGTTCTCTCCCGATTTCATCTGGGAACGCTTCACCTATCCACAGAAGACTCTACTTACCGTATCACCCTACCTTTACTTATATAAGAAATTGGATTTCCGTAGAGAGTTGACTATCTACACAGGATACAGTACAGGAACAGGCAATGCCACCAACTACGCCATGAAGCAATATCGTCAAAGTTATCGTTCTTGGTACACTTCGAGCGACATCATTCCGATAACTCGCTCTCTTTATGGCAAGTTGAGTTACGACTACAAGCGCCCTATCAAGGAAATCTTCTTCAGCGCATCGGTCAATGCCAGCAAAAACTGGATGAACACGGCATCCGACCTACGCATCGTGGATGGCAAATACTATACCTCATTATATAAGCAGGACAGCAAGAGCAACGACATCGGAGGTTCGCTCTATATCTCCAAGGGTTTCTACGACCTTCATCTGAAGACCCGCCTGGAGGGCAGTTACAACTACAGCAAGGGTGAGCAATACAGCAGCGGCAAAGCCATCAGCTACACCGCCGACAACTATACTGTAAAGCCTAGCATCGACTTCTCGCCGTCCTGGTGCGCCTTTAGCTATGAGGGAGAATTCTCTTTTTACAACTCGAAACGTCAAAAAATGGCGAAGTCATCGTTATTTAATTGGCGCCAAAGCATATCTGCCACCGCTACCATCAGCCATGTGGACCTCTCCTTCTCGCTCGTACATTATCGCAATGAACTGCAAGAGGGCAGCCATCTTAACACCCTCCTTGGCGATGCCTCTGCAGTTTGGAGAATGAAAAAGCTCCGCCTTTCAGCAGAGCTTCGAAACCTATTCAATAAGAAGAATTATATGGAAACCATCTATAGCGGCATCAGTACATTGACCGACTGCTATTATCTTCGCCCTCGCGAACTGATGATTTCCGCCCAGTATTCCTTCTAAACAAGAACTCCCGTCTCTTTTCAGAGATGGGAGTTCTTTGCTTTTAAGGATAAGAGACAAGGTTATAAGGGATTTTAACTTTTTTAGTTGATTTTTATTTGGAACATAACATTATTATTTGTATCTTTGCAACTGATAATATCTTATTATTATCCCAATGATTATGCAAGAAACGAATAATATATTAGCAATATTAGACAGCTACCTCCACGACAATCCTGATGAGATTGCAAAGGAGATGGCAAACGACTTCAGAAAACGAAGAATAGAAAAGAATCTGACACGTGAGCAAGTGGCAGACAAGTCAGGCGTTGCCGTCAGCAACATCACCAGATTCGAGCAAAAAGGCCTCATCTCCCTCAAAAATCTGATTGGTATCGCCATAGCGTTGGACTACACCTCAGAAATCAAGAACGTCTTCTCGCAACCCAAGTACTCCACCATGGAGGAGTTGCAACAGATAAAAAGAAACGCTAACAAGAAAAAGGCTTACAGACAATGAAACATATAGAATCTTTAGCCGTGAAATATCACCAGGAGAAAGTCGGCACACTGTCATTGAGTGCCGATGGAAAAGTATGCACATTCGAGTATGACAATCAGTGGTTGGCATCTGGCTTTAGTATATCTCCGTTGGAATTGCCACTGAAGCCTGGTCTTTTCATTGCCAAAGCCACCCCTTTCAACGGGAACTTTGGCATCTTCGAAGACAGCCTTCCCGATGGATATGGTAGATACCTATTGCATAAAGCCTTGCTAAAAGAGGGCATCAACGACTTTGAGCTATCTGCTCTCGACCGACTGAGCATCGTGGGCAATGGAGGTATGGGCGCATTGACCTACGAACCTATAACTTCTATCCAGACTGGACACGAGATTGAGGACTTTGACCTTTTACAAGCCAAAGCCTTGGAAGTATTGAAGGAGCAACAGGATAATGACGCTGGTTTGCTATTATATAATAGTGGTAATAGTGGCGGTTGTCGCCCGAAAGCCATTTTCACAAATGAGGATGGCCATTGGTTGGTCAAGTTTCGCCATACCTATGACCCACAAGATATGGGAAAGCAAGAGTATCATTATAATAAGATAGCCAAGCAATGTGGTATCCAAGTACCCGACTTCAAACTGTTAAACAACAAGTATTTTGCCTGCCGTCGCTTCGACATTTCTCCAACAGGCGAACGCATTCACGTAGCCACAGCTGGAGCCTTGCTCAACGTTTCCCTTTCCAACCCCATTCTCGATTATCTCAACCTTTTGGCGCTTACTGGTTATCTTACTCAGAGCCAAGAGGATGTAGAAGAGATGTTCCGCCGCATGGTTTTTAATTACATAATGGACAACAAGGACGACCACTGCAAGAACTTCTCTTTCTTGGTTCAGAAAGAGAGCGATGGCAAATGGCATTGGCATTTAGCTCCTGCCTACGACCTCACCCATTGCACCGAGGGATATAATGGTGAACACGCAACATCTGTAAATGGAACTGGGCATCCGACCGTAGAGGATATGATAGCCGTTGGCGTAAAGAATAAAATGAAGGAAAACAGATGCCGCAAAATCTATGAAGAGGTAAGCGAACAATGCTAGAATAAAAGCGAACTATCTGCGTGCGCTGTGTGGTCAATTCCTTACAACGGAATTACAATAAAAAAGCCTCTATCTCTTTTTCGGAGATAGAGGCGTTTCTGTTTAATCTATTTCATTTTGCACAAACCACGAATTATTTATTCTGCTTCAGATAGTTCAACTGAACATTAGGAGCGCAGGCATTGCTTGTCTTCTCGGTGTATTCTGCCACCTTCAATGTAGCAGTACCCTTGATGTTCTCTACGTCACTACCTACCTTAAAGAGATAGTTACCTGCATCTACCTTCCACTGACTGTTGGCCTCATCGAAGCTGGCAAGATCACGCTTCTCGAGGGTCATCTTCAAAGTCTGGCTCTCACCTGGATTCAGCAACTTGGTCTTGCCGAAGGTCTTGAGTTCCTTGGCTGGCTTCTCGTAAGCGCCCTTAGGAGCGGTAACATAAACCTCAGCAACTTCCTTGCCGGCAACCTTACCGGTATTCTTGATAGTTACGCTAACCTCGATATTGTTGCCTTTAGCCTTGACTGATGGCTTGCCAAACTCGAAGGTAGTATAGCTCAAGCCATAACCGAAAGGATAAGCCACATTCTTCTTGAAGGTATCAAAGTAGCGATAACCTACGTAGATATCCTCCTCGTGGTTGCTATAATCGTAACCCTTGATATTACCCTTGCTCCAATCCAGCAGATTCTTGTAGGTATACATATCGTAATCCTTGGCAAAGTTGGCTGTAGAAGGATGATCGGTAGCAGCGATAGGCCAGGTCATGGTCAACTTACCCGATGGATTCACCTTACCAGTCAGGATATCAGCTACAGAGTTGCCGCCCTCGATACCTGGCTGCCAAGCTACGAGAATAGCATCCACACGGTCTCTCCAGCTGGCAGTCTCCATCACAGAACCAGAGTTGATGATGACAATCACCTTCTTACCCTTGGCATGAAAAGCATCAGATACACGGAAAATCATATCCTGCTCTATCTGACTGAGGTTGAACTCACCATTGATCTGGCGATCCATTCCCTCACCTGCCTGACGACCGATGGTGATGATAGCAGCGTCTGCCTTTGGCTCCTCGCCAGCTACACAACGCTCAGTAATCTCGATTTCATCGAGCTTTGGCTGACCCTGATCCAGGAACCACATCATCGGATTCTTGTCTGCCTTCAACTTAGCCTTGGCATACTTCACATAATTCTGATAGATTTCCGTAAGCTGAGGAGTAGTTGCCACGCCGATATTCTTCAAACCGGTAACCATATCTACAGAATAGCCTACATTAACTGCTCCACTGCCAAGGCCACCCGACATGAAGTCGTAAGAGTTGACACCGAAGAGCGCCACGGTCTTCAAGCCCTGGATAGGAAGAGCGGCATCATTCTTCAGGAGCACCATACCCTCGGTAGAACTCTGACGGGTGATGGCAGCATGAGCCTTCAAGTCTGGCTCACCACTATATTTATATCCCTTGAATCGAGGAGTCTTCACGATATATTCGAGCATACGGCGAACATTGCGGTCCACATCCTTGATATCCAGCTTGCCATTCTTTACTGCATCAACAATATCCTGCACCTGAGCTGGATAACCTGGCATCATCAGGTCGTTGCCAGCCTCTACTTCCTGTTCCAGCGGAAGGTCGGCACGCTTACCAATCCAGTCGGTCTCCACGATTCCCTTATATCCCCAGTCGTTGCGGAGAATATCGGTCAAGAGTCCCTTGTTGCCCTGGGCATAAACACCGTTAATCTTATTATAGGCAGACATGATAGTCCAAGGATTGCTCTTGCGAACCATCATCTCGAAACCCTTCAGGTACAGCTCACGGAGAGCACGCTGGCTCAATCGCTCATCCACCTTGGTACGGTCAGTTTCCTGAGAGTTCACGGCAAAGTGCTTGGCACTTACACCCACGCCCTGACTCTGCACACCCTGTACAAAGGCGGTTCCGATAAGACCCGTTACGATTGGATCTTCAGAATAATACTCAAAGTTACGGCCGCAGAGCGGATTGCGATGCAGGTTCATACCCGGTCCGAGCACAACATCACAGCCATACTCCAGGGTTTCGTTACCGATAGCCTCACCCACCTTGCGTACCAGGTCAGTGTTCCAGGTAGAAGCCAGACAGGTTCCGATAGGGAAACCGGTAGCAAAGTAGCTACGGCTGTCACCTTGGCGATGAGCATCGATATGAACACCGGCAGGACCATCACACTGAACGGTAGTAGGAATGCCGAGACGAGGGATGGCTACAGTAGTACCCGCAGCACCCGGCACGAACTTCTTCTGATGTCCGAGCATAGCGCCACTGCCCACGAATCCATCGTTACCACCGCCCACCAGCATCTGGGCTTTTTCTTCCAAGGTCATCGCCTTGATTACTTCGTCGATGTTGTTGGCATTCAATTTTGGTGCAGATTGCGCCATCATTGTTGTTGCCATCGCTCCAGCCGCAACGGTAAGAGCCAATTTCTTGTAGTTCATCATTTTGTCGTTTATCTAGTTAGTTATTACTTTTCTGTTCTTTTAGTCGTTTCGTCAGTTCCATGCAGTCCCTGAGAATACTGCATTTCTTCAAAAACTTGCTGCAAATATAATAAAATAAGGTGGAAACGCCAAGCATTTCCACCTTTTTTTCTTGAATTCAACAAGATTATTCCCGGATTTAACAAAAGGTATAGGAAGAACATAACATACTATACATATCCTTAACCTAAGACTAGTCCTGATATTTAATCTGGAAGTAATCAAAAACAAAACATTCCTTCCATTTCAATCTTTCGCAAATTTCATCAAAAAGAAGAAAAAATACTCGAAAACCTTGTAGGAATCAGATAATTATCGTATCTTTGCCGAATTATCCAAAAGTTGGGTACTAGTGTAAGGACATTTAAATAATGAAAGGTATGGAGCAGAGAAATTCTTCCATCGAAATCTATCGTTCCCCAGAGGGCAACATAGAGCTGAATGTAAAATTAGAGAATGATACCGTTTGGCTTACACAAAGCCAAATGGCAGAATTGTTTGCTGTTGACAGAACATCTGTTACACGACACATTCGCAACATTTACAAGAGTCAAGAACTAGACGAAAAGTCAACTTGTGCAAAAAATGCACAGGTTCGTTTTGAGGGTAAGAGACAAATCATTCGTGATATTCCTTATTATAATCTTGACATGATTATTTCGGTAGGGTACAGAGTGAATAGCAAGAATGCGACCTCTTTCCGCCGTTGGGCAACCTCTATCTTGAAGCAATACATTATCAAGGGTTATGCCATCAACCAGAAACGCCTAGACAATTACAACGAACTGAAAGAAGTGGTTCGTTTGATGTCACGTGCGATTACATTGCAAGATCAAGTATCCGAGGGCGAATATAACGGACTGTTCAATGTCATCAGCGACTATGTTTATGCCCTGGATACTCTCGACAAATATGATTATCAGACATTACTCATAGACAAGACGACTCAAGCCGAGCCGTTCCATGCCACCTACGAAAATGCAATGGAAGCCATCAATGCTTTGAAAGAAAAGTTTGGAGGCAGTAAATGGTTTGCCAATGAGAAGGATGATTCATTCAAGAGCAGCATAGGTCAGATTTACCAAACCTTCGGTGGTGAAGAACTCTACGCTTCGGTAGAAGAAAAAGCAGCCATGCTGCTCTACCTTGTCGTAAAAAACCATTCATTCAGCGATGGCAACAAGAGAATTGCGGCCATGCTTTTTCTTTGGTTTATGGAGAAAAATGGCATTCTGTATGCAGAAAATGGACATAAGAGAATTGCCGACAACACACTAGTTGCCCTGACTCTGATGATTGCAGAAAGCAGAACTGAGGAAAAAGATGTAATGGTAAAAGTAGTCGTCAACTTGATTAACAAAGACAATCAATAAGAATTTCCATTAAAAAGCCGCACAACAGCTGTTCTACGCATGCACAACAGCTGAAAGACAAGCGCACAACAGCTGATGTGCGACCGCATATCAACTGTTGTGCGCTTCGAGATACTTACTGTTCCAACAACTTCTATTGTATCTCCGAACAACTTCAGTTACTTCTTTCAGATACTTATGACGCATTCTTCAAACGCCAATAACACTTGAGGAAAGGCATTCAAAGCATTGCGGAAGCTTATTCAAATCATTGTAGAAATCTACTTCGCTGTATCCTTTGAGCTTCGCTTATCACGGCGATAACTGCGATAATCATCCAGCGGAATCTCAATATCAGGTTCCACCAACTCGCCCTCACGTGGCAAGGCGAACTTCTGATACTTGATGTTCAAGCCACGCTCTATCCACATACTCTCATAATAGGTCTGGATAGAGAGAATCTTACGGGTTTCCTCGTCGATACCCTCCTGATGATAGAGGTCCTCTGTGCGGAAGAGCACAGGCAGATGGTTGCCATCCACCATATAAGTAGTATAGGTGAAGAGGAAGTTGGAGTCCGTCTTCAGATGGATGATGCCACCATCCACGAGGAAGTGGCGATAACGGTTCATGAAGTATGTAGATGTAAGACGCTTGCGAGGATTCTTCATCTGCGGGTCAGAGAAGGTGAGCCAGATTTCCTGCACCTCATCCTCGGCAAAGAAGCGGTCGATAATTTCGATGTTGGTACGGAGGAAAGCCACGTTCTTCTGTCCTTCCTCTATCGCCTTCTTGGCACCGGTCCACATACGTGCGCCCTTGATATCCACACCGATGAAGTTCATTTCAGGATAGAGCTTGGCAAGTTCCACGGTATATTCACCCTTGCCGCATCCCAACTCCAGCACGATAGGGTTATCATTGTGGAAATACATCTCACGCCACTTGCCCTTCATATCGAAAGGCACGTCATCTACAACACTATATGGATACTGGAACACGTTCTCGAAACGCTCCATATCCGCAAACTTTGCTAATTTTCCTTTGCTCATTGATTCTTTTTTTCTTCGTTTGGGTACAAAGGTAAGCATTTAACGATAATTATACAAATCATATCATGGAATTTGTATAATATTAACGGAAAAAGTTTATTCCGCCTGAATACCGAAGTACTCGTTGAGTTCAGCGATGGCAGCACCATCGGCATTAGGAAGATCCTTCACCAGCTTGCCTTTCTCCAGCAGAAGGATGCGGGTGGAGATGTCGGCAACGAAGTTGAGGTTATGGCTGGAGATGATGACCGTGGTGCCCTGCTCCTTGCAGATGCGCTGAATCATGTGGGCGATAGTCATCTGAGAAGATGGGTCGAGATAGTTGAACGGCTCATCCAGGAGAAGAACCTTCGGATTAATAATCATCGCTCCGATGATACCAATCTTCTGTCGGTTGCCCTGAGAGAAATCGCGGAGATACTTCTTGGTTCCCATGATTTCATCGTGCATAAAGCCCTCAAACTGAGCCAATCGCTCCTGCAGGGTTTCATCGTCAATGTGATAAACATCAGCGATGAAATCGAAATATTCCTCAGGGGTGAGGAAGTCGATGAGGAATCTGCCGTCGATGTAACTGCCGGTATATTCCTTCCAGGTCTCACTCTCGTTCACCTTCTGTCCATTGCTTTCCACGAAACCATCATCAGCCTGAATCAGGTCGAGAATCAGACGGAGCAAGGTGGTCTTGCCCGCACCATTATTACCTACGAGTCCTATCAGCTCGCCCTTTGCAACACCCAGATTATCAATATCGAGTACGGTATTGCCATTATATATTTTTTTGAGATTCTGAATCTTAATATCCATTATTCTAATGTTTAATGTGTAGTGTTTAATGTTTACTTAGCTTTCCATGAACTTCTCCATACGCTTATACTTGTTCTTCTCGAAGATGGCAGCTATCTTGGCGATGAACCATTTGTGGATGGCGATGCTGATGACTGCCAGCGTTACGCAGGTGATAAACCATGCCGTCTCACCGAAGAAATAATAGACAGCACAGACACCAGCCAGCGGGAAGAGAAAGGCGATGGCATAAAGATTAATCTTCAGATTCGCTCCCTGCATGCTGAACATGGAAGTCTGGAATATCTCCAGACGGGAAGAGAAGAGTGCCGTAGGCAGATTGAAGAGATTGATGAATACTGCCAGACAGAAACCGCTGATAAGCACCTGGATTCCGATTCCTGCCTGCAGGAAAAGGAACGGAAGGGTGAGCAACAAAGCGACAGCACTCACCACCATATAATAATAAAAGCAATTCTGCAGCATCTGTTTAACCTTGACAGGCTTGGTCATCAAACCATGGAAGAAGTTTGCCTCGATGCCAAAGGTCCACTGCGACAACACCACCGATGGCAGCAGGATGGCACCAGCCACATAGAGGGTAGTCATAGCCACCTTGTCCCCCGTTTCCTGTCCCGCTTCTGCCGGGAGCAAGGCAAAGAGATAGGCATCGAAAAGGAAGATAGCAGTAATCATAATCACCATCGTACGGACACGTTTTGCTCTCAATGTGCCGATATATTGCAGACTGAAGAGGTTGATATGGCTGAAACCACGGAACCTGGAAACCTTCTGTTTCTGCTCGTTATAAATCTTTTCGTGATAGAGATAGACGGTAAGTCCGGCGAATACCGCTCCGGCAAGGAAGAAGAGACCTATCCATCCCATCCATACCGGGAAGAAGGAAGCCACAAACATATACCCTATCAGCACGGCAAACATTCCCATCCATCCCAATATCAAAGGCCATTTCAGAATCCACTCCGTAGCCTTGCGGTAACAGGTGATATAGATGCCGTTGATATAAGAAAACGCCAGAAACAGAAAGAAGCTGGCAATAACCTGACCTACAGACAGGAAATAGATAAACACCGGAAGCGTAAGCACCGGAAGCACATAGTTCCAGAAATTCACGAGATTGGTGGTGAGCAGGAACTTGTTCCAGATCTTCTCTGGCACAGGGCGCGACTTCACGTAATCATCCATTGCCGTAATATCCCGCTTCATCACCATCTTCATGATGATGTCTGGAATCAGCATACCGACAACGATACCGGCTCCCAACAGGGCAGGCATGTCTTCGCCCCCAAGTTCTCCCCCATTCTCGGTGAAGCTGAGAAAGAAGCTCACGCCCATCACCACATACAGGAAGATGATGTAGCACGCCACGAAGGCATCTCTCTTATGGAAGTTACGGCGCTGCTGCAACCACCAAAGCCTTAAAAGTAATCTCAACATAAATTATTCTTTTATGATTTACGGGCACAAAGGTAAATAAAAATATCCGAAATCTCCTACAAAATGATAGAAATAACTTAAAAATAACATTAGATGAAAAGCAAAAGAAAACAGAAAGAGAAGAAAAGAAAGAAAAGGCATATATGTAAAAACGGCATCTCCTCACGAAGATGCCGTATCTTCCAAACTAACATTAACTTATATATCAACTATTTATCAAAACTATTATAAACCTAAAAGTCAACTAAAACGTATAATACTCTTATTCTGGCTGAACCGGCAAGATGTTATCATCCTCGTCATAGAAGAGAGGAGCCACCTTTACGCTGCGAAGCCAGGTTGTATCATTAGATGGCACGCAGTCGTGATGGAAGAGATACCACTGTCCCTTGTACTCACAGATACTGTGATGGGTTGTCCAACCTACTACCGGTTCCAGGATGACGCCCTTGTAAGTGAACGGACCATAAGGATTATCACCTACAGCATAGCAGAGATAATGAGTATCACCGGTAGAGTAGCTGAAGTAATACTTGCCCTTATACTTATGCATCCAGCTGGCCTCGAAGAAGCGATGTGGATCATCAGCTGGCAATACATTACCCTCTTCGTCAACGATGACAACAGGCTTTGGCATTTCAGCAAACTGCTGCACATCATCCGTCATCATGGCTACACGAGATGGTAACGGATTCTCCTTGTCCTCTGGAAGATGCTCATCCTTCAGTGCCTTGTTGTCCTTGTACCACTGAAGCTGACCGCCCCAGATACCACCGAAGTAGCAGTAAATCTTGCCATCATCATCCTTGAACACGCAAGGGTCGATGCTGTATGACTTGCGGATTGGGTCGGCATTCGGAATGAAAGGACCTTCTGGCTTATCAGCCACAGCCACGCCGAGATGGAACACGCCATTATAATCCTTGGCAGAGAAGATGAGATAGTACTTGCCATCCTTCTCTACAACATCGTTGTCCCACATCTGCTTCTCAGCCCATGGCACATCCTTCACATCGAGAATCACACCATGATCGGTTACCTCACCTTCCATCACATCGTCCATAGAGAGAACATGATAGTCTTTCATCTGGAAGTGACCGCCATCATCGTCGAAGCTTTCGCCGCTATCCCAGTCATGAGATGGGTAAACATACAGGCGACCGTTAAACACATTGGCAGATGGGTCTGCCATATAATCCTTTGGGAACAAATATCTTGCTTTCATTGTTGTTTATTATTTAAAGAGTTTTACGATTTCCTTCACCACTGGCTTCACATTGTTGTTGCGGTCGAT
The DNA here is from genome assembly GCF_015074785.1 of Segatella copri. Classification (NCBI taxonomy): domain Bacteria; kingdom Pseudomonadati; phylum Bacteroidota; class Bacteroidia; order Bacteroidales; family Prevotellaceae; genus Segatella; species Segatella copri. The sequence goes on along the minus strand of NZ_CP042464.1, from coordinate 3,231,695 downwards.
GAGCAGTGGATAGTTGGTTCTGCCAGGGATAGGCCAGCCATTCAACCAAGAGTGACCATCGTTGACACCCCAGAAGGTAACACGACTGATAACATCCTTATGGCGCTCTACAATCTTAAAGAGGTCAAGATAACGCTGATTGAAGAGTTTCTGCGCCTTCTTGTCAAGTCCCTTCACGTATGGATTGTACTTTTTCTGAAGTTCAAACTTCTGGCTGATTTCCGCTCCGCCGAATCCTTCCGGATTAGGAAGCATGTTCATATCCAACTCCGTCAGCATCACCTTCACGCCTTCACCAGCAAAAGCCTCGATGCTCTTCTCATACTCAGCATAGTCAGGATAATCAAAACCATTGTGGCTCTGCATACCTACTGCATCGATGCGGAGACCTTTCGCCTTCAAATCGCGAACCAGTTTGCAGATAGCCTCTCGCTTGGCTGGCTTCGAAGTAGAATAATCATTGTAGTAGAGTTCTACGTTAGGGTCAGCCTCATGAGCAAAGCGGAAAGCCAGTTCGATGAACTCCGGACCGATAATCTTATAATACAAAGACTTGCGGTAAGAGCCATCATCCTCGAATGCCTCGTTCACTACGTCCCATCCCTTTACTCTACCTTTATAATGAGTAACCACATTCATAATGTGGTTATACATTCTGCCAATGAGCACTTCACGGCTTACCAGATTACCCTTAGCATCGGTAAACATCCACTTAGGTGGCTGAGAATGCCAAACCAGACAATGCCCTATCAAGGTCTTGCCGTTCTTCTCTGCCCAGTCAGCGAGTTTATCGCCATCAGTGAAATCAAAGCGATTCACCTCCGGATGATTCTTCTCACCCTTCATACAGTTTTCGGCAACTACCTGGTTAAACTGTTTCTTCACTACTTCCTCACCTGCAGGGTCTTGTCCATTAGGCAAATCGGTATTAACGGCAGCACCTACCAGGAAGTACTTACCCATAGTTTCCTGGAATGTTGGGATTTGAGCTGCTGAGTTCGCTTTTTGAGCGAAAGCTGTTGAAGCAAGCATCAGCCCCAGTGCCAGAGTTGTGATCTTTTTCATATCTTATATCTATTTTTCTCGTTAATAATTATAGTCTCTAGTTTTCTTCCTTGTGTCGGGCCTCAATCTTCTTGTTGATGTCGTCGATAACCTCATCGGTCAACTCATATTTAGAGATGATGAACATCGCCAAGCCCAACAAGATGGCAGGAATCACACATACCAGCCAGCGGATACCCTCCTGTCCCAGAGGAGTCTGCTGCTCCAAATCGTTCATGAAGTAAGCACCGGCAGCATTACCTACCGACATCATGGCAAAGGCTGTAATGAAGAAGAGTGCCACGATACGGAGAGGACGGTTGTGGAAAAATTCTGTCCACAGGTCGCTCACCTTTACATTCTTGGTTTCCTTCTCATCCATTACCACACGTTCCTTGGTTTGGGTAAAGCAGAATACCAGAAGGGCGAAACCTACCAGGGCAAAAATCAGCATGGCAACAAACCAAGCATTACTGTCGGTAGGAAGAGAGTTGCTCTCCTGAGCAGCTGCTGCCTGATAACCGGTCCATGCAAGAACTGCACCAGGAATAACGCCACCCAGAGCCATACCTGCCTTATAGAAGATACCGGTCAGGGCATTGACGATACCGGCAATACGCTTGCCGCTGGTATATTCTGCAAAAGAGATAACCTCCGGAATCAGAGCCCACATATATCCTGTAGCTACGATTACACCTGTTGATTTGATGAACTGAGCGATATAAACCAGCGTGATATGATCCTTTACAGGTCCCATCTTGCTGATGATATAAAGCATCACCATACCCACGATAGCCACAGTAAGGAAGATATAGAACATATTCTTCTTGCCCACCTTTTTCTTGATGGCAGGAACCAGTGGCATAAAGATGAAAGATGGCAAAGAGCCCAAGCCCATGAAGAGCGCCATTTCGATAGGAAGATCCTTGGCTGCAGCGAGCATCGCTACCAGGATTGGAACACCTGCCGATACACAGAGTCCACCCACATTTGCCATGAACATACGTACAGAGGTAAGAATGGTTATTTCGTCTGTATCGCGAGTCAGCGAAGAGTTCAAGGCTCCGTAAGGCACATTGATCAATGTATAAAGCATAGACAAGCCTACATATGTTACATAGGCATAGATAAGTTTGATGGTTTCTGTCTGTCCTTCCATACCATTCCAAAAACAGAGGATGGCAAGTACGGTGAGTGGCAAACCCGCCAGGACGAGATATGAACGATACTTACCCCAACGTGGATTATGCTTATCTACATAAGTTCCCACCAATGGGTCCCAGAGTACATCGACCAAGCGAACCACCAAGAACATGGTGGCAGCAACACCAGGATTAAGTCCATAGATGTCGGTGTAGAAGAACAACAGATACATGCAGATGGTCTGGTAGATGAGGTTTTGCGCCAAGTCGCCAGATCCGAATCCGATGCGTTGTAGCCAATTCAGTTTGTAGAATCCCTTAGATTCCTGTGTTACAGATGTCTGTTCCATATTTTATTCTGTCATTAAATTTACACCTTATTATATATATAACATAAAAGATGCATATAATATATTTACTTCAATTTCTCTGCGGCAAACTTGCCCATTGCCTCATATCCCTTCGGATTGAGATGCAGCCAGTCGTCAGAATACTCAGCCTTCAGACGCTGAGGGTCTTTCGGATCGCGAGTCAGCTCATCGAAATCGATGACCTCGTCGAAGGCACCACTTTTTCTGATCCATTCGTTCACGGTCTGTCGCATCGCCTCATGCCAGTAAGAATACCAGCCGTTTCCCTTGGTTGGGGTGATGGTTCCGCCATACACCTTGATTCCCTTTGCCTTGGCTTTCGCTATCAGCACCTTGTAGCAGGCAATCAGGGTATCTGTTACATGCTCATAATTTTCGCCGCAGCAACCGATATCGTTGGTTCCCTCGAAGATGATGAGTTTATCTACACCAGCCTGTCCCAGGATATCACGGTCGAAACGTTTCATGGCTGGTTCGCTCAATCCACCTTGCACCACGCAGTTGCCACCGATTCCGAGATTCAATACGCCGTATGGCTTCTCTGCATTCAGAGCATCCGAGAGGAAATCGGTCCAGCGGTTCTGATGGTTAGTAGTACTTCCACGGCCATCGGTAATAGAGTTTCCGAGGATAGCTACCACAGGGGTAGCCTTATCGGTCTTCACATCAATGGCGGAAAGATTGTACCAGTGGTCCACCTCCTCGCCATCATCAAAACTCTTATCCATCGGTTTAGGAGTACGATGCAAACCGTTTACTATATAAGATGTGGTACGTGAACCACGATGGGATGTTGCATTCACTGGAGTCTGCTTGCCATAGTCGATGGTAATCGTAAGGCGCTGTCCACTCTTCAAGGCATATTTCAAATCATCTGAGAAGATAGCCTTGCCTGGAGCGATGGTTACATTCTTCTTGCCATTGAATTTAAGATACTTCACCGTCTTACCATTCACAAACCAGTTGCTGTCCTTATCGGTATCTGCAATATACACCGATTTGATTTCTACCGGCTCCTTACTCTGCTCGTTGCTGAGCTTCACTCTGAGTTCCTCTCCGCCAAAAGATACATGAACTATCTGCCGGCAAGAACGGTTGCTCAAGCTTTCCTTAGGCATATCTCCTTTACCAGTCCATTCCACTGCAGTAGCCCAAGATCCTTTCCATACCTTCTGAGCAAAAGCTACAGAACCTGACGTAGCCAATACGAGCGCCAGCGATAAGATTTTGATTGCTTGTCTATTCATTGTTATTATGATGCTTTTAATGTTTCTATTGTTGTTGACGATGCAAATTTACTAATAAGTAATGAAATAACAGGCATTTAATAGTTACCATTACTTTTCTATTTGTTTCATACTTGCAAAAAGAGCGCAAAAAGATAAAGAAACAAAAAGAAATGAAACATTTTGTTGCATTAGAATTTGTTTCTTTCATTGTTTTTTGTTACTTTTGCAGCCGTAACAACCTATTTTAAACAAGCAACAAACTGAAACTTATGAAATATACGAAACATTGCCTCACGGCATTTATGGCTATCATCATTTCGCTCATGGTATGGGCAGACAGTGGTGAACTTTTCATATCGGGCAAACTGTCAAGTTCGCTCATCAACTGCATGGTGCAGGATAAATACGGATATATCTGGGTGGGAACCGAATACGGACTCAGCAAGTTTGACGGCTACCGCTTTACCAACTATCTGCACAACGAAGAAGACACAACCTCCATTACCGACAACATTATCTCCGACCTGCTGGTAGATAAGAAAGGTAATCTGTGGATAGGTTGTGCCAAGGGACTGATGCGCTATAATTATGAGACGAACGATTTCGCCCGTCTCCAGTTTCCTGATGGCAGAAAGCCACGTATCTATTCTATGGTAGAAAGTCACAATGGCGATATCCTGCTGGGTACAGCAGGATATGGTCTCTATTCTGTAAAAGACAGAAATACCCGGAAAGGAACCGATCATCTTTTCGCTATCAGACAGGAAAGGCAATACGCTGAGCGCGATTCTGATGTATTCTTTACTCATATCTATGAAGATAAGCATCATTATCTCTGGCAGAGTAGCCACCTTTCTATCTTTACCCGTTTCATCAAGAAACAAGGCAAGGTGCAGCGCAAAGACTTCAAATCGCCATGCGGAGCACCTGTGGCTTTCATCCAGCATCGTCCGCAGGCCATGCTCATCGTCTGCATGTATGGCATCGTCTATTATGATTACCGGACAGGCCGCATCGCTGATGCCGGCTACGACTTTGGCGGTTATCAGAATAATGTAACCATCAACAATGCTACCTTCGACCACGAAGGCAACCTTTATATCAGTACCTCTGAACATGGTGTTCTCATGATCAGAAAGGGAAGCAACAGGGTAGAACAGTTGGAGAACAGCAACAGCAGTTTCAATCTGGCTACCGCCTTCGTCAACGATATCATCGAAGATAAGGACAACAATCTCTGGATAGGCTGTTACAAGAAAGGTCTGTATCTGATTAACCAGCGCCAGCAGGCTTTCAACAGCTGGAGCTTTTCGGCACAGAACTACATCATCGGAAGCAGCGTTTCATCTATTGCACAAGGCGAGAATGGTGAAACATGGTGTACGGTACAGAACAGTGGTGTGTTCTGTTTTGACGCTTCAGGCAAGATTATCGCCCATCCCCAGTCACCTGCCGGTACCTGCATCATCTATAAAGACCGACGTGGCGATTACTGGATCAGCAATGGCAGCGCACTCTACAGCTACAACCCTCATACAGGTACATACCAGCAGAAACTCACCTTTACCAGCGCCGGCATCTACTGTATGACCGACGATGCACAGGGCAACCTCTACATTTCTGTATACAGCAAAGGCCTATATATATATAATGTGGAAAGCGGCAAGGTTACCGTTCTGAATATGCAGCAAAGAGGCGATAAAGGATTTCTCTGCAACGACTGGGTGCGAAGCATGGCGCTCGACCATACAGGCCATTTATGGATAGGAACCTCTAATGGAGTTTCCTGTCTCAATACCCGAACACTCAGTTTCAAGGATTTCGGATGGCACAATATTCTGAAAGACAGACAGGCAAATGGTATCTGCGAAGGAAAGAACGGCGATATTATCATCGGTACGGAAGAAGGACTCTATCTGTTTGACAGAAAGAGCAACAAGACGAAGAACTTCCCTCATGCAGAAGCGTTGAAAGGCAAGCAGGTCTGCAGCATCATCAAAGACAGGAAGGGTGACTTGTGGGTAAGTACAACCATGGGCATCTGGCAGTATGAACAGAAGGACAGACAGTTTATCGGGCACATCAACGGCAACGGACTTACTACCCGTGAGTACGTGCTGGGCTCTTCCATGCATACCGCCAGCGACCTTATCGCCTTCGGAACCAGTGATGGTATCACAACCTTCTATCCTGACGTTGTCAGAGCCAAGAAGATGGAACTGGGAGATGTACATCTCACCAACTTCATCATCGACGGAAAGCCAATCAACTGTATGGTCAAAGACTTCAGCATTCCTTACTCCCAGAATTCATTCACTCTGGAGTTCTCGCTGCTCAACTACAGGAACACCGACAATATCAGTTTCCAATACCGCATCAACGACGGCAAATGGAACAGCACCAATGAGGGAGCCAATGCCGTAGCATTCAACAAGTTGAAACCGGGCGACTATACGCTGGAGGTGAGAGCTACCAGCAATGGCAGATATTCCAAGAATCCTACCATCATCAACATCAAGGTATGCGACCCTTGGTATGCATCACCCGAGGCATATCTCCTCTATATCCTGATCATAGTAAGCGTCATCCTGTATGTCATCTACACATACGAGCGCCGCCGCAAGGCAGACCTGGAAGAGACCAAGATGCAGTTCCTCATCAATGCTACCCACGATATCCGCTCGCCGCTGACATTAATCATGGGGCCGCTCAACAAGCTGAAAACAAGATTAACAGATGCCGAAAGCAAACAGGATATCGATACCATCGACCGCAATGCCCAGCGCCTCCTGCTTCTGGTAAACCAGATACTTGATGAGCGAAAGATAGACAAGAACCAGATGCATCTCCATTGCCAGGAGACTCCGCTCAAGGATTTCCTGCATGGCATCGTATCGCTCTACCGCTTCAATGCACAGGAGCGCAACATCACCCTTTCGCTCAAAGAAGACGAAAGCCTCAGCAGCGATAAAGACAAGCTGAAGGTTTGGATAGACCGCATCAACTTCGACAAGGTTATCTCCAACCTGCTCTCCAATGCCATGAAGTATACCTTTGATGGCGGCGAGATTACTGTTATCATAGGCAAAGACGAAAAGAATGCCATCATCAGGGTAGAAGATACAGGCATCGGACTGAAAGAAGAGAAGACCGACCGCCTCTTCGAACGTTTCTATCAGGGAAACAACAGCAGCGGTCTCCATATCGAAGGAACCGGTATCGGGCTCAACCTCTGTAAGGCATTTGTAGAAATGCACGGAGGCAAAATCAAGGCCTACAACCGTACCGACGGCATCAAGGGTTCCTGCTTCGAAGTAAGCATTCCGCTGGGCAACAGCCATCTGCAGCCAGGCGAGATACTGGAAGAAGAAGACAAGAAGGAGCAGGAGATTACCAAAAAGAAAGTACAGGCTAACCGCAACTTCAATATCCTGATAGTTGACGATGACAGCGAGATTGCCCAATACATCAAGACAGAACTGAGCGACTGGTACCGCTTTGAGCATGCCTGCAACGGCAAGGAAGGTTTGAAGATGCTGCTCACCGGCAAGTACGACCTCGTGATAAGCGATGTGATGATGCCGGAGATGGATGGAATCACCATGCTCAAGAACATCAAGAGTAACAGCAACATCAGCGATATTCCAGTCATCCTGCTCACCTCGAAGAGCGAGGTGGAACAGCGGTTGGAGGGACTTCGCAGAGGAGCCGATGCTTTCCTGGCAAAGCCTTTCGACATGGAAGAGCTGCATATCCTTATCGACAACCTGGTGGATAATGTGCGACGTATCCGCGGCAAATACAGCGGAGCACAGGGTCAGAAGGCGAAAATTGAGCAGATTCAGGTAAAGGGCAACAACGATGCCCTGATGGAACGCGTGATGAAATATATCAACGCCCACCTTGCCGATCCCGACCTCAATGTAGAGAAACTTACCGAGGAGGTAGGCATCAGCCGCGCACAGCTCCACCGTAAGCTGAAGGAGATTGCTGGTGTTTCTGCCGGAGAATTTATCCGTAACCTCCGACTGGAACAGGCGGCACGACTCATCGAAGAGGGGCAGATTAATATCACGCAGGTAGCCTACTCTGTAGGTTTCAACAACCAGACCCACTTCTCTACCGTGTTCAAAAAACACTATGGCATGTCGCCTAGCGAGTATGCTGAAACAAAGAGAAATGAGAAATAAACAACAAATAGAAGAGAATAAGGTATTTTTTCGTATCTTTGCAGCAGAAACAATAATAATACAAACTAACGATCTGGAAAGATATGAAGAAATACCTCATTTTATTATTTACGGTACTTACATCACTCCATGTTTCTGCACAGAGTGATGGTTCACAGTTATGGCTCGGAAAGCAGTATGCTAACTCATGCCAAGTCATCTCACAGTTGCCTGATGATGCAACAGCCAAGATTGCCAAGCAGGAGTTAGAAAACAACTGGCGTGGCAAGAATGTTGAGCTCAAGATAGACAAGAGTCTCAACCTGGGCGAGGGCTATAACATCTACGCCCGTCCTGCACAGCAAGGCGACAACATTCAGTACGAAGCAACTATCACCGCCAGCAATCCTATCGGTTTGCTCTATGGTGCCTACGAGTTAATTCGACTTCAGAACACTGATGCCTACAACACAGGTAGCGGTAATCAGCAGAACTTCAGCAAAGCTATTGATGAGACCGAGAAGCCACAAGTGGGTCTCCGCATCCTCAACCATTGGGATAATCTCGATGGCAGCATCGAACGTGGCTATGCCGGAAAGAGCATCTTCAAATGGGAAGAAATCAAACTCGGCAAAAACGGTAAGGGCGGCAGCATCAGTAAGAGTCTGCACGACCGTCTTATCACCTACGCCCGTGCCAACGCCTCTTTGGGCATCAACGGCAGCGTACTCAACAATGTAAACGCATCGCCAAAGATGATGACGGCTGAATATATTAATAAGGTGAAAGTCATCGCCAACATTCTGCGTCCTTATGGCATCCGGGTATACCTCAGCATCAACTTCGCTTCGCCTATGGCATTGGGCTATACCAAGACTGCCGACCCACTGGATAAGAAGGTTCAGCAGTGGTGGAAGAAGAAGGCAAAGGAGATATATGCTACCATCCCAGACTTTGGCGGTTTCCTCGTAAAAGCCAATTCTGAAGGACAGCCTGGTCCTGGCGATTACCACCGCACACATGCCGATGGAGCCAACATGCTTGCCGACGCCGTCAAACCATACGGAGGCATCATCATGTGGCGAAGCTTTGTATATGGTGCTAACCATAAGGGAGAAGACCGTGTAAAGCAAGCTGTCAGCGAATTCAAAGGTATGGATGGAAAGTTCCGTGACAATGTAATCCTACAGTCAAAGAATGGTCCGCTCGACTTCCAGCCACGTGAACCATACGCTCCAATCTTCGACAACATCAAACAGACTCCTCAGATAGCAGAACTTCAGATTACCCAGGAATATCTTGGTCAGTCTAAGCACCTCACCTATCTCGCTCCTATGTGGAAGGAATTCTTTGGCTTTGTTAATCCAGACAGACTGGTTGGAATCTCAGGTGTAGCCAATATCGGTGATGATGCCAACTGGTGCGGTCATCCGTTCTCTCAGGCTAACTGGTATGCTTTCGGCAGATTGGCATGGAATCCTTCACTTACAGCTGAAGAGATTGCTCATGAATGGCTCGTACAGACCTACGAAAACCAGGACGAGAAGTTCACCAAACCTGTAGAGATGATGATGATGACCTCACGTGAAGCTTGTGTCAACTATATGATGCCTTTGGGCTTACATCATATCTTCAAGTTCGACCACCACTACGGTCCGGAGCCAGATGGTTTCATCGCAAGTTATCCTTTGGAATGGTGTCCGGTTTATTATCACAAGGCAGATGCTCAGGGTGTAGGTTTCGACCGCTCATCCAAAGGTACAGATGCCGTTGGTCAGTACCCAGAACCATATCGCAGTCTGTATGATAACATCAAGACCTGTCCTGAAGAATATCTTCTCTGGTTCCACCATGTGCCTTGGACTTACAAGATGAAATCAGGCAGCACCCTCTGGCAGGAACTCTGCATGAAGTACAACATGGGTGTAGCGATGGTAGAAGTTTACCGCGATTTCTGGCATACCTCAGCCAAGCAGTATATGAAGGGGCATGAGCAGGAATGGCAACATACAGACTCTCTGCTCAATGTACAGTTGGAGAATGCAAAGGAATGGCGCAATACCTGTCTCAAGTATTTTCAAACCTTTTCAAAAATGAAGATCTATGAATAAGATTGTATTATCTTTTCTTGCATTATTATGCTGCATCAACATACAAGCTGGAGTGAAACTGCAGAAGCAAGGCTCTGCAACCCAGCTTGTTGTCAATGACAAGCCGATGCTTCTCCTGGCTGGTGAGTTGAGCAACTCAGCCGCAACGAGTCCTGCCGACATCAGGAAAGCATTGAAACAGATGAAGAATAGCGGAGTCAACTCCGTCTTCGTTCCTGCATATTGGGAATTTGTAGAACCTAATGAGGGCAAATATGATTTTGCACTTGTAGACAGCATCATTACAACAGCCCGTAAGCATGACTTGAAGATTGTCTTCCTATGGTTCGGTGCCTGGAAGAACTCCATGAGCTGCTATGCTCCACTATGGGTAAAGGAAAACACCAAGCGTTTCCCTCGTTCACTCACAGAGAACAGCAAGCCATTAGAGATATGCACAGCCTTCAGCGATAACCTGCTTCAAGCAGACAAGCGAGCATTCTGCGAACTGATGAAGCACATTAAAGCAGTTGACAGTCAGGAGAATACCGTTATCATGATGCAGGTAGAAAACGAAATCGGCATGCTAGAATCTGCCCGCGACCACTCTCCTCTTGCTGAAAAAGCTTACAGACAACCCGTTCCTGCTCCATTGCTCAAGGCACTCAAGCTCAAGAAGAAAGGTACATGGGCAGAAGTTTTCGGAACAGGCCGTTATGCTGACGAGAAATTCCAAGCATATTATTATGCCAAGTATGTAGAGCAGCTAGCCTCAGCAGGCAAAGCCATCTACAATATTCCGATGTATGTAAATGCTGCAATGAACAGCCGTGGCAGAAAACCAGGCGAATATCCTTCTGCCGGACCACTTGCCCATCTGATTAATATCTGGAAATGCGGTGCACCAAGTATCGACATCTTTGCACCAGACATCTATGATACCGGTTACAAGGGATGGGTAGAGAAATACAAGCGTGCCGACAATCCTTTCTTCACTCCAGAAGTGAAGTGCGATATCAATAGCGGCGCAAAGGCTTACTATACCTTTGGTGAAACAGATGCTATCAGCTTCAGTCCGTTTGCTCTCGATGAAGCTAACTACAAGGTGAAGAACAGTCTCAGACGTTCATATAAGGTTATCGACCAACTCTCTCCTATCCTGCTCCAGCATCAGGGAAAGGGAAAAAACTGGGGATTACTCTTCGACCAGAAAGACAAAGAACGCATCATCGAAGATGGAGATATCACCATGACTTGCCGTCATTTCTTCACGCTACCATGGGATCCACGTGCTACAGATGGAAGCAAATGGCCTGAAGGCGGCGGATTGATTCTGAAACTCGCCAAGAACGAATACATCATAGCAGGTAATGGAATTGTCGTAGTCTTCCAAAGCAAGACTGAAAAAGCGCAAGCTGAAGAAAAGAAACTCGGTGAGGACGGATTTGCTGACAACGGTGGAACCGAAACAAAGAAACAAACCGCTACTTTCAAAGGCAAGCGTATCGGTATCGGATATGTTGACCAGGTTCTAGTAGACGAAAACGGCAAATTACAGTTTATCCGCCGTGACAACGGCGACCAGGACCACCAGGGACGCCATGCCCGCATCTCATGTGACGATAATAAAATTCTCCACATCAAGCTGTACGAATACTAAAATGTCTATATATAATAAAGTATAAAGGGGATTTGCGGCTGCAAATCCCCTTTTTTTTACCTAAACATGTCTGTTTTATTGTACATGAAACATTTTAAAACACGCAAGATACAAATTTTAACTGCACTTTACGAAAAACGACATATCTTTGCAGCCATAAACCAATTAACAAAATAGTAAGTAAAAAACATTTTATATACCTATAAGCTGTTAAACTATGAAGTTATATTTTAAACAAACAACAATCTTAATGGGTATGTGTTCCGCACTTGGAATGTATGCTCCAGAGGTACAAGCTAGCAATGGAGAAGCAAATTCTCTAATAGCAACTTCAGTACAACAAACAAAAAAGGTTACAGGTAATATCAGCGACTCTATGGGTCCGCTGATTGGTGCAACAATCAAAGAGAAAGGAACAGGTAACGGTGTAGTAACCGACCTGGATGGTAATTTCTCTATTAATGTAAAGCCTGGTGCTACGCTCGTGATTTCTTATGTTGGTTACAACACCAAGGAAATTGTAGTAGGCAATCAGACAAACATTAAGGTTTCAATGGAGGAAGAAGGTCATAGCCTCAACGATGTTGTCGTTATCGGTTATGGTACCCAACGTAAGGAAGCTGTAACAGGATCAGTAGCTAACGTTACTGGTTCATTGGTACGTGAGGTTCCTGGTGCAGACATCACCAACGCCCTCCAGGGACGTATCGCAGGTGTACAGATGGCTCAGACTTCATCTAAGCCTGGCGCATCCATGCAGATTCGTATCCGTGGTACACGTTCCCTGACTGCCAGCAATGACCCATTGATCGTACTCGATGGTATTCCATTCGCAGGTAGTATCAGCGACATCGACCCTAACAACATCAAGAGCATGGACATCTTGAAGGATGCCTCTGCTACTGCAATCTACGGTTCTCGTGGTGCCAACGGTGTCATCATCATCACTACTTATAAAGGTTATCAGGAACAGCGCCCTACTGTAACTTATAATGGTTACATCGGTGCCAAGACTCTCTTCCATCGTTATCCGATGATGAACGCAGAACAGTTCACCAAACTCCGTCAGTATGCCAACAAGTTCCAGAACGGTCCTGATGAAAAATATTGGGGTGAAGATGGTGCTGTGGATATGGATTGGCAGGACGAATTGTTCAAGACGGGTATCACAACCAACCATGACATTGGAGTATCTGGCGGTTCTTCTAAAGGAAGCTATAACTTCGGACTCTCATACTATCGTGATGAAGCTGTTATCCCAACACAGAACTTCAACCGTTATGCCATGCACGCAGCCATCGATCAAGAAATCGGTAAATATGTGAAGATTGGTTTCAGCACCAACAGCAACTACAGTATCACCAATAATAGCGACCTAGGTCTCTACAATACATTGAGTGCAACTCCTATCGCTAACCCATATAATGAAGATGGTTCTTTAAAGACACGCATCCGCATGTCTAGTGATGACCAGTGGGTTTATACCAAGAATACCATCGAGAATCTTGGCGACAGCCACAAGGACCAGACAAAGGCATACGGTACTTACAACAACTTCTATGGTGAAGTAAAGATTCCTCATGTAGATGGATTGAAGTATCGCATCAACCTCGGTTTGAACTATCGTTCCAGCGAATATGGTAATTTCGTAGGCCAGGGGGTATTCTCAGACAAGGATAATGCAGACTCTCATGCCACTTCCCGCTACCAGCGCACAACCAACTGGGCTATCGAGAATATGCTGACATACGACAAGACATGGGGCAAGCATACTATCAATGCGGTAGCACTTTACTCAGCTGAGCAGACCAACTATCGCCAGACCTATATGTATGGACTCGACATTCCTAACGACAAGTTCCAGTTCTATAACATCGGTTATGCCAAGACAGTCACAGTAGATCCTGCAAACCAGGCTTATTACAAGAGTGGTCTTGAGTCTGTAATGGGTCGTGTGATGTACAACTACGACAACAAGTATATGGCAAGCGTAGCCTTCCGTTCAGATGGTTCTTCCCGTCTGGCAAAGGGACACCAGTGGCATACTTATCCTGCCGTATCTCTCGGTTGGAATATCTCTCGTGAAAACTTCATGAAGGATATTACTTGGCTGGAAAGCTTAAAACTCCGTGTGGGTTATGGTGAGACATCTAACCAGTCAGTAAACCCATATTCAACCCTCGGTGCATTAAGCACACGTGCCTACAACTTCGGTAGCGACCCTAATGGTTATGCGGTAGGTATGTACGTTTCTTCTCTTCCTAACTCAGAACTCGGCTGGGAATATTCCAAGACTTGGAACTATGGTATCGACTTCTCTCTCTTCGGTGGTCGTTTGAGCGGTACTGCAGAGTACTATGTTCAGAATACAGAAGACTTGCTGATGAGCGTTAACTTGCCATCAACATCCGGCGTAAGCAGCTATATGGCAAATGTAGGTAAGACCCGCAACAAGGGTTTCGAGCTTTCTCTGAACGGAACCATCATCGACAATAAGAATGGATGGACATGGGATGCCGGTGTAAATTTCTATACCAATAAGAATGAATTGGTAGAATTGGCTTCAGGAGCAACACGTGACGAAAGTAACTGGTGGTTCGTTGGCAAACCAATCAACGTCATCTACGACTATGAGAAGATTGGTATCTGGCAGACCGACGAGGAAGACATCCGCAAGGTTGCAGAACCTGGTGGTAACGCTGGTATGATCAAGATTAAGTACAATGGTGACTATAATGCAGATGGCACTCCAACCCGTCCATATGGTGAGGCTGACCGTCAGATCATGAAGGTAGACCCAGACTGGGAAGGTGGTTTCAATACCCGTGTAGCTTACAAGAACTGGGATCTCTCAGTAGTAGCTTCATACCGTCATGGTGGTACATTGATCAGCACCATCTACGGTTCACAGGGTTACCTGAACATGCTGACCGGTCGTCGTAACAACATTGATGTAAACTATTGGACAGAGGACAATCCTACAAATGATTATCCAAAGCCAGGTGGTATCGAAAGCAGTAACAACCCTAAGTATGGTAATTCACTGGGTTACTTCAGTGGTTCTTATCTCAAGATTCGTACCATCACATTGGGTTACAACTTCAATCAGCCATGGCTCAAGAAATGTGGTATCAGCAAGGCTCGCGTTTATGCAACCGTACAGAATCCATTCGTACTCTTCTCTCCATACCATGATGAATCAGGCATGGACCCAGAGACCAACTCATACGGTAACGAGAATCAGGCTGTAACCTCATTCTACAAGTCAAACTTGCTCGTAGTAGGTTTCAACACACCTTCTACCCGCAACTGGTTGCTCGGATTAAACATAACCTTCTAAAAATTGACAACAATGAAAATTCGCAGTTATATATTAGCAGCAGGACTTCTTGCATCTGGCCTTGCATTTACAGGTTGCTCTAGTGTGCTCGAAGAAACCGACCGTCAGGGATATACCCCTGAATATTTTAAGACAGAAAAAGGTGTACAGGCAGGTATCACATCACTCTATGCCAACCTTCGCTATTATTGGGGCAATGGTTATTGGCTCATAGCTACAGAGGAAGGCACCGATGAGTATACCTACGGACATGGTGGTAACGGAAACGATTACCCTATCGATATGACAGAGCAGATTCTGAATCCAAGCAACTGTCGAGCAGATGTTTTATGGAACGTAGCCTTCTCTGATATCAATACCGCAAGTGGTGTAATTGAGAATGGTTCTACTGCAGGCATTACTGAAAGTCTTTTGTCAGAAGCTCGCTTCTTCCGTGCATTCGACTACTTCGAGTTGGTTCAGACCTTCGGTGGTGTTCCATTGGATTTAGGTGCCGGTGAGTTGAAGTTCAACATCAATGCTACCCGTACTTCTACCCGTAACACAGTACCAGAAGTTTATACCAAGGCGGTATTTCCTGACTTGAAGATTGCCATCGAACAGCTTCCTGACGCAGGTCGTGTCACAGGTGGTGTCACCAAGACCGCAGCTCGTCTGGTACTGGCTAAGGCTTATCTGACATACGGATGGTGGTTGCAGAATCCAAACAACATTCCAACCTACCCTACCTGCGACCGCCAAGACCCAGATGGTCATGATGCAGCATGGTACTTCCAGCAGGCATACAATATTGCAGTAGAAGCCATCAACAATCCTGCTGGATTTGGTTTGCAGAAATCATTCTATATGGTTAACGTGGGTACAAACGACCGCAACAACGAGATTTTGCTCTATGCAGACCACAACGAGTCTAACAACTACTATGATGGTGGTACCAACTTCGACTGGGCAGGTGGTAATGCGCCTGGTAACTTCGCCCGTTGGATGTGCCGTTGGGACTATACCTTCCTGGAGACATCCAAGAATGCCACAACATGGGATGCATTCCGTTCTGTACAGCGTGAAGCTGTGCAGGGAAAGGACCGTCCTTGGAAGCAGATGGCTACTCCTATCGAGGTAATGACCAAGACCTTCGCTGAGAAGAAGATGGACTCTCGTTTCGACGGAACATTTGCTTATCAGTTCCGCAGCAACTGGGATAAGTCTGGTGCTATTTCAGGCACAGCATATAATGCCAACAACCTGCCTGTAAATGCACAGGACTCTATCCTTACCTTCATCGACGACAGTGAAGCTGCAGGCATCGTTTATCCACAGGAAGGTGTACAGAATGCAGCTGGTGATGGTAAAAAGGGAGCTGGCTACAGCAATGTAGGCGCAGGTGTGCTTCCTGGTCGTGCCGACTGGGTGATTGCAGCAAGTGGTATCAGTCGCTATGCATGGTTGAACAACTGGAAGAATGGTATCTACCGTTCAGACAATGGCAACGCATTGGGTAAGCCAAATGGTGACAGCCCACGTCCATACCCTGTATTGAAGTTCTCTGAACTCTACTTCATCGCTGCCGAGGCTGCAGTAAAGGGTGCAACAACAACTGGCAACTGGACCGCTCGCAATCTGATCAATGAGATTCGTGGTCGTGCCGGTGTC